>CAZQFZ010000020.1:0-29717 GCA_964592635.1 uncultured Rhizobium sp. | reverse complement strand
CACTTGCTGGTTATTTACCTCCAATGAGTACTCAAGATTTTCGTTTGGATCGCTCGGCTGAATCAGAAGCAGGAATTTGTAGAACGCCCAAGTATTCAGACCAATTACACACACCGCATGGAATTGCTTCTTATTTCGATTATGATGAAGCCCTTGCATGTGCACGCGAACAAGGCAAACCGTTGTTTATCGACTTCACCGGACATGGTTGCGTAAATTGTCGTAAAATGGAAGAAAAAGTATGGTCCGATCCCAAAGTCCTAAAAATGTTAAAAGAGGATTATATTGTGGTTTCGTTGTATGTAGACGATAAGAAAATTAAACTTCCCCCGAGCGAACAATTCAAAAGCCGACGAACACAACAGTTAATCACCACATTGGGAGATAAAAATGCAGAATTGCAAGAAGTGTATTACGGCAAAACCACTCAACCTTTGTATTGCTTAATCGATGGAAATGAGCAATTATTACAACCCGCTTACGGAGCTGATTACTTCCAATTCCAAGTTGAACCATTTGTAAAATTCTTGGAAGACGGTAAAACCAATTACAAAAAATAATTTAGATGAGCACTCCTTTTTCAGCAAAATCACACTTCATTCAAGCCCAAAATACGCTTGAAGCATTCTTGAGTAATGAGGAAAATTTTGATAAAATTGACAAAGCCATTCAGATTCTAGCTAATTCCTTTAATCAAGGCGGAAAAGTAATTTCATGCGGTAATGGAGGTAGTCATTGCGATGCCATGCATTTTGCTGAAGAACTTACCGGTAGATACAGAAACAACCGTAAAGCACTTCCAGCGATTGCTATCAGTGATGCAAGCCACATTTCATGCGTAGGTAATGATTACGGTTTTAATCATATTTTCAGTCGCTTTGTAGAAGCACATGGCAAACCCGGTGATGTTTTATTGGGAATTTCTACTAGTGGAAACAGTGAAAATGTAATTTTAGCTTTAACCAAAGCTAAAGAATTGGGGATGACAACCATTTGCCTCACCGGTAAAGATGGAGGTAAAATCAAAGACTTATGTGATTTAGAAATTCGTGCGCCTCATTCTGAATATGCAGATCGAGCACAAGAAATTCATATTAAAGTCATTCATGCGTTAATCGACGGTGTAGAAAACGCACTAAAATTGGTATAATCGCAGGTTCACTAACTATATCGACTTTAACTGTATCGGGAGTTCCCAATCATTTTCTACTTATTACCCAAACTATAACTTTGAACCCGTTTAATCCGACTATCATCGTCAATATTCAGGGTAATCTCGGATGATTTTGACGAGCAATTCCTGAATTGGCAGTATATTGCGCTCCTAACCCTTAAATTCATCAATTTCCATTCAAGAATGATTCGATTTCGACTAACATTATTGAGTTTTCTCCAGTTCTTTATTTGGGGATCTTGGCTCATAACTATAGGTACTTTTTGGTTTGAAACTAAAAAATGGGGGCCTCAAGATTTTGGGGTCATTTTTTCTACCATGGGTATAGGCGCTTTAATTATGCCAGCAATTATGGGCATTATAGCCGACAGATATTTATCCGCACAAAAGCTTTATGGCATTTTACATTTACTTGGTGGTATAGGATTATATTTCATTCCATACGCTCAAACACCAGCCGATATGTTTTGGAGGATTTTAATTACCATGTTCTTCTACATGCCCACCATTTCGATGTCTGCCACCGTGTGCTATCATATACTCTCAAAAGAAGGACACGATATTGTAAGAACCTTTCCCAAAATTCGAGTTTGGGGCACTGTTGGTTTTATTGCAGCACTTTGGACAGTTAGTTTAACACATAATGAAGCCTCTGCAAATCAATTTTTTATTGGAAGTGCAGTTTCTATACTCTTGGGGATATTTTCTTTTACCCTACCCGATTGTCCGCCTGCTGGTAAAATAAAAACCGAAAAAGGGTGGGTAAATAATTTGGGATTGGATGCGTTTAAACTATTCAAAGATTATCAATTTACCATTTTCTTTATATTCTCCATGTTGTTAGGTGCTGCATTGCAGTTAACTAATGCATATGGCGATGTTTTTTTACATGTATTCGATAAGAATCCCGATTATGCACAGTCATTGGTGGTGAAATACCCAGCCATGATTATGAGCATTTCACAAATTTCTGAAACACTCTTTATTTTGGCTATTCCATTTTTTATGAAACGATTCGGCATTAAACAAGTCATGCTCATCAGTATGATTGCTTGGGTATTGCGATTTGGTTTATTTGCATTTGGCAATCCAGGCGATGGGTTATGGATGATTATTTTATCGTGCATTATTTACGGAATGGCATTCGACTTTTTCAATATTTCCGGTTCCCTATTCGTTGAACAAAACACATCCAAAGGCATTCGGTCGAGTGCTCAAGGTGTTTTTACCATGATGGTGAATGGTGTAGGTGCAATATTAGGAAGTGTGGTAAGCGGGTTTGTAATTGAGCATTATTTCCAAGATGCCCAAGGCACATTGGATTGGCAATCCATTTGGTTGAGTTTTGCGGGATATTCATTACTGGTTGCCGTGGCATTTGCTTTTCTCTTTAAAAACAAACCACTTACAGCTCAGTAATTTGTAAGCCAACCCTGCACTTAAATTCAATTCTGAATGAAGTGTGATGCTGCAATCTAAGTGATGCTCTAGACCCATCCCTGCACTTAAATTCAATTCTGAATGAAGTGTAATGCTGCCTTTAGAAAAAAGGAATAAAAAGGTGCCGCCGCGACTACCTTAAAATCTAATCGAATTGATCGTATGGGTTTTCTGGAACGCCTTGATTATATTGCTCATTTGAATCCAATTCCGGTTTGAAATTAGGTATAATCATTTTATCTAACCAGAAATCCCGTCCCAAAAGACCAATCAATATACCCGAAATTAAACCACTTATGTGCCCTTGAATAGATACCTTCGGGTCAATTGGGAAAATCCCCCAAATCATACTACCGTACCAAAGACAAATAATAAAGAACAGCGATAGTGATCGTCGATTCGGATGTAGAATTGACATGGTTATCAAAAAACCTACAAATGAATACGACCATGTTGAAGCCCCTAGGTGGATACTACCCTTGGCAGCAACAAAAAACAATATCAAACCCGAAATGAACCATTGAAGGATAAAAAACCGGAAAAAGGATGTCCTCAAAAACACCAAATATATAGCAAAAAGACCTGATAGAGAAACCAAATTGCCCGATAAATGTTCCCAATTCCCGTGTATCCATGAACCTGTAAAAGCAGTATAGATAAAGTTCCAATTTCTAGGATGGGTTCCAAAAACATGATAAGCCTCTGAGGGCAACTCTCCGTCTGAAAATACGCAATAACAAAAATCATTATTAGAAATCAACCCAATAAATTGGGTAAATATCAAAATCAACAGAATTGATATAGGCAAAATTAGTTTAGAGTATTGGAATTTCATTCAATATCCAATGTAACGTTAATCCAAGATTCATCAAATGATACTGAATATTTTTTGTAAAATTCGATTGCAGTTAGATTCCAATCCAAAACTTGCCAAACTACACGTTTATATCCCTGAGTTCTAGCAAATTCAATAACGGCATTCAATAATGCTTGGCCATATCCATTTTGTCGAAACCGCTTTTCCACTATAAGGTCTTCCAAATACAGTACTGGACCTTTCCACGTTGAATATCGGATATAACAAACAGCAGCACCAATTATTCGTTGATCTTGGGTTTCTGAAGAATGATCATGTGAATCCAACTGAGCGACCCATGCATAAGCCAAAGGTTGTACACCGGAGCAGTATTTTTCTAAAATACTGGCATCCGTAATTACTTCATCGGGTGCTTTTTCGTATTCAGCTAATTCTAAAATCAATCGATGAATTGATTCAAAATCTCGACCAATTGCAGGACGAATCATAGTAATTAAGCGAATTATTGTTGGGATTTAGTAAAACTCAAAGTAGTTGTTATACAGGGATTACTTTGAAAAAAATACGGTAAATTTTACCGCACGGACAGTAAATAATTTTAACGAATCGCCAATTTGAGTGTACGTGTATGTTCACCGCTTTTCACTTGTAAGAAGTAAACTCCTTTATCGAGATTCGCATCCATAACGTTGATTCTCACTTGCTTTTCGATATAATCTCCTTTTTTCAAGGGATGAACATAAGCTACTTTGCCGAGCACATCAGAAATAACGATAGCCGCATCTGGATAGTCAGATTCAGCAAAATCCAGATTTACATAGAAATAGGATCCACTTACTGGATTGGGGGTGATGTTAAACGAAGGACCTCCAGAATGCACCGGATTCTCATCCTCCAATAAAGGAATTATTTGCTTGGCATTGCTAGATGCGAAACAAACAAATAAGGTGAATAATAGAAGTAATTGTCTAACCATTGGCACAAAGATAAAAAATAAAAAGATAAAAAAAAAGGCATCCTCTTGGACGCCTTTTTTAAGATTTTCTAATTGATTACTTAGCAGCTTCAGTAGAAGTAGCAGAATCAGTTGCAGTTGAATCAGTTGCAGTTGAATCTACAGTTGTTTCAACAGCAGTTGAATCAGTTGCAGTTGAATCTACAGTTGTTTCTTCAGTTGCGTTGTTACCACAAGCAGCGAAAGCGAATACTACGCAAGCTGCTAAAGCGAAAGTGATTTTTTTCATTTTTTTAATTAGTTTTTTCGATTGAGTGTGCGCAAAATTATGATGAATTTTAGAATCTGCAAAGCACTTGGTGTTTTTTTTTATATATTTTTTTATTTTTTTTAATAATCATTGATATTCAATGAGTTACAAAACAACATTTTTTGCATAATTTTGTTACTTTCATATGAACGCAACCATAATTGGCAGTGGTATTGCAGGAATGGCTTCTAGCATACATCTTGCACGAAAAGGATTTAAAGTAAAAGTATTGGAGCAATCGGCGACTTATGGAGGGAAGTTAAACACAATAATGTTAGGTAATTACAGATTCGATTCAGGACCGAGTTTGTTCACAATGCCCCACTTCGTAACCATGCTATTGGATGCCGATTTAATTGAAAAATTTAAATACCATAAACTACCTACTTTATGCAATTATTTTTTTGCGGATGGTAGTCGCTTCCAAGCTTCCTCCAACATGCAAACATTCATCGCTGAATCCTCACAATTTTTCGATGAGTCGCCTGCCAAAATTGAAGCCTTTTTGAGAAAATCCAAACAACTATACGATATCACTTCGCCTGTTTTCCTAGAAAATAGTCTTCACACTCTTTCCACTTACACTTCAAAATCGGGTATAAAAGGAATTGCTAACCTATGGCGGTTGGATATGTTTCGAACCATGAATCAATCTTTAGAATCTCAATTCAAAAATCCCAAATTGATTCAACTTTTCAATCGCTATGCCACATACAATGGTTCCAACCCATACAAAGCACCTGCCACCTTACACGTAATACCTCACTTGGAATTTTATTACGGTGCATATTTGCCCCTCAACGGTATGCGTGATATTGCCGATATCCTTTTTGAACAAGCCAAAAGATTGAATGTGGAATTTCAATTTAACACCCGTGTTACTGAATTATCCGCGAACAATAGTCAACCTACGTCAAAAAACCACATCCAATCTGTAAAAACTTCCGATGGACAAATTCACCCAAGCGATGTTGTAGTGGCCAATGTAGATATCAAAATCGTGTATCAACAGTTACTTCAGAAATCCCTTCCCCAGAAAATTGAAAAAGCCGAAAATTCAAGTTCTGCACTTATTTTCTACTGGGGAATGAAGAAATCGTTCCCAGACCTAGATATTCACAACATTTTCTTCTCGAATAATTACCAAGAAGAATTCGATGCCATTTTCAACCGAAAAACCATACAAGAAGATCCCACCGTTTACATCAATATTACCTCCAAATTGGTCGATGCCGATGCCCCCACCGACCATGAAAATTGGTTTGTTATGATTAATGTTCCTCACAATTGCGGTCAAAACTGGACAGAATTCACTCAAATCGCAAAAAATAAAATACTCAAAAAGCTGTCCGCTTTATTACACACGGATATTGAAAAACTCATAGAAGAGGAAGCTATTTTAGATCCTATACGGATTGAAAACAATACCGGTTCTGATAAAGGAAGCCTTTACGGCAGCAGTTCAAATGAACGCATGTCGGCATTTTTCAGACAAGCCAACTTCTCCAAAGAATACAAGAATCTGTATTTTTGTGGGGGAAGCGTTCACCCAGGTGGTGGTATTCCTCTTTGCCTTTTGGGAGCCAAGATTGTGAGCAATTTGATACCCTCTCCACAAAAATAGATAGTTAATACATTCTTTATCCATATTTAACCTTAATTCATCGTTTTTTAGCGACACTAACCCAACTAATCCAACCGCTTATACGCAACAATGAACACCATAGAAAATCGATTTATTTATATCCTTTCCATCATTTACTTGGTTGGAATTATTGGATTTATTCATCCTGCATTGAATCCTTTATTCCTAAAATTAACACCTTGGAATTTGATATCCTCGTTTATTATAGCTTGGGTTTTCCATCGAAAATGGGATTTTAATCATGTAATTACCCTTATTATCATCGGCATTATTGGTTTCTTTATTGAAATGTTGGGTGTGAAAACAGGACTGATTTTCGGTTCATATAAATACGGTAATACGTTTGGTATCAAATGGCAAGACACCCCCTACCTTATTGGTTTGAATTGGGCAGCCATGATTTTTTATACCTCATCAACACTTACTGGAAGAATTAAACATCCTGTTGCTATTGCATTGGTGGGGGCTACAATCATGACCATTTACGACTTTTTCCTAGAACCCGTAGCCATGAGATTCGATTTTTGGGATTGGAAAAATCATCACGTTCCACTGCAAAATTATATGGCATGGTTTGTCATTTCTTTTGTGTTCTTATGGTTATTACATAGCACATCAAAGCCGGTTAAAAATAAAATGGCCAGCGCTTTGCTGGCCATTCAATTGGTGTTTTTTATAGTTTTGTATGTATTTACTCGCTTGTTTTAAGATGAGTAAGTGATTGAATTAATCAATGGTCTACAATGGACACTCTTGCTGAGCGTACATGATATCAATTTCATCGGCATAACGCTCCATCACCACTTTACGTTTCACCTTCAATGTGATGGTCATATCACCATTTTCGATACTAAACGGTTCTCTTTTCAACATAAAATTGCGAATACGTTCGAATTTAGCTAACTGCATTCCCAATTTTTTTGCTTCTTGAGCAATCCATTGCGTTAATTCATCATCATGAATAAAATCATTGTTCGATTTCAATAAATCCATTTTGTGAGGAATTTGCTCTTGCATGGTTTCAGCGCTTGGCACAATAATCGCTGTCAGATACTCGCGCTTATCTCCAATGATAAAAACTTGATCAATTCGTTCACTTTGCAGATACACGTTTTCAATTTGTGTTGGATAAATATTTTTACCCAATGAGGTTTTCAACATGTTTTTTAAACGATCTGTAATCTTCAAATACCCTTTATCAAAACGACCAATATCACCCGTGTGAAACCAACCATCGGCATCAAAAACATTGTCTGTCTCAGCTTTATTCTGCCAATACCCCTTCATAACATTCGGGCCTTTAGTAAGAATCTCACCTTCAGCCGATGCAAAATTAGGATCAAAAGAGTCGTAATGCTGTACCGTTATTATTTCTTGGGTTTCAATGTTCTGTATCGCCACGTATTGTCTTGGCGCAACACGACCTACCGTTCCATATACTTGACGTTCAAATTCATTTACAGTGCAAAAAGGAGAAGTTTCAGTTAAACCATATCCTTCCTGAACTCGTAACCCCAGATTCGCAAAAAATTCGCCAACATGCGGAGGAAGTGCACCTCCACCCGAGATAAGCATCTTCATTCTACCACCCATTTTTTCCTTTATTTTGCTAAAAACCAACTTTTCTGCCAAACTGGCTTGAACAGATAATATGGGATTTATTGACTTGCCAGCATCTTTTGTTTTGCGCACTTTTTCTCCGGTAGCTACTGCCCAAAAGAAAATTTTACTCTTCAATCCCCCACCCGCTGTTGCATTTTTCAATACCTTATCGTGTATGCGCTCCAATAAACGAGGCACAGTTGCCATTACGGTAGGACGGACTTCTTGAATATTGGAAGCTACCTTTTCTATTCCCTCAGAAAATGCTACAGATGCACCAACATAAGTACTCAAATACATGGTTGCCATACGTTCAAAAACGTGACTCAACGGCAGAAATGATAAATACAAGTCGTTTTCTGTAATGGCAGGACACAACTCCTTGGCATCGTAGCAATTACTCATAAAGTTGTAATGAGTAAGCATGGCTCCTTTGGGCACACCCGTAGTACCGGAGGTGTAAATTAATGTAGCCAAATCTTCTTTGCCCACTTCCTGAAATCTTTTTTCTATTTCGGGGGATAATTCTTCCACTTTTGCCTCCCCTTTTTTAATTACCGTACTGTAATTTATCACACTGCCACTTTCTGGCTTATCGGATGGAACAAAAATGATTTGCGTTAATGTGGGACATTCGTGTTCTACCTTTTGAACTTTCTTGAGTAAAAAGGGATTGCCAACAAACACTTGCTTTGAACCTGAATCGTTGATGATAAAGCGGGTTTCCTCTGGAGTTAAAGTTGGATAAATCGAAACATTCACTAAGCCCAATTTTTGCAATGCTTGGTCTAAGATGTAGTATTCTGGACAATTTTCTAGAATAATTGCCACTCTGTCGCCTTTTTGCAATCCACAATCTAGAAAGTAAGCGGCTACTTTATTGATTTCAGTAAGTAAATAATGATAGGAATATTCTTTCCAAGCACCATTTACTTTCTCCATAAGATATGTGTGCTCAGGAGTGTGGATCTTATTTGCAGAATTTAAAAAGAAGTGATGTAAAGATGTGAAGGATGGGTCATTTTGCATCCTTTGATCGGCTAATGATTGCATAGTTACAGTTTTTGAAGTTCAGCAAATATGATTTTTTTTATTCAAAAAGAAAAACAAACCATACGTTGTTTGCAATAACTGCAAATAAAAATGAACAATACGACGGGATTATGCAAAAAATGCAAATCCTAACCAACCTGCTATGAAAAAACAATAATTTCCTAAAGTCAGAATACCAAAACGAAATTCTTCGCCTTTAAAAGCACCCTATTTATCAGTTCTGCAACTAAACACTGTAAGCTATTTCCAGCCCAAAACGAAATTCTTCGTCTTTAAAAGCACACTGTAAATCAGTTCTGCAATTAAACGCCGTAAGCTTCCACCGTTTCTACTTCGGGAACCATACGCTTCAATAGGTTTTCAATTCCCGCTTTTAGGGTCATGGTAGAAGAAGGACAGCCACTGCAGCTACCTTTCAATTCCACTGTAACTACACCATTTTTAAAGCTCTTAAAATCGATGGCTCCACCGTCCATTTCAACTGCAGGCTTAACGTGGTCTTCAAGAAGTTGCTTTATCTTGCGCTCAATCTCCGTTTCTTCTTCGTTAGAAAGTTCTTTTTTGGGATTTACAATTTCTTTACCGTCTTCAATCCATTCCGTGATAAAGTTGCGTAAATCGGGTATCAAGTCGAACCACTCATATTCGCCATTTTTTGTAATACTCACAAAATTGTTCATGATAAACACCCCTTCAACAAAACTCATTTCAAAAAGTGCTTTTGCCAAAGGACTGTTTTCTGCAACATCTTTATTGCGAAAATCAGCTGAATCGTTAGGCAACAGCATTTTGTTGGCTACGAACTTCATACTTTCTGGGTTGGGAGTCGCCTCCGCATATACAGTTACGATATCGTTAATATTCTTTTCCATGGGTTTATAACTACAAAATTAACAACAGTTTTTTCAATAATGTTTGTTCCCCCAAATAAATACTCCAATATTTTTATAATTTGGTCGAATTTCCCTCATAGAAATTAGAAAATCGAGTTTGCGAATTTTACGAATAATAAACAATCTTTTTTCACCATTTACAATCAAAAACAAGCATTAAGAGACTCACCTTCATTCCAAATTCACTATTTTTACCGTTCTAAAAAATTGCAACTCATGGCCAAAACTAAATCCGCTTTTTTCTGTCGCTCCTGCGGTTTCGAAAGTCCCAAATGGATCGGAAAATGTCCAGGTTGTAATCAATGGAATACGTTCACCGAGGAAATAAAATCAACTCAATCAGTGAACGCATGGAAGAAAAGCACCCGAAAAATTATAGAACCCACTCCCATACTTGAAATCATTCCTGCCGACCAAGAAAAAACCAAATTATCGGATTCAGAACTCAACTTAGTTCTTGGCGGAGGTCTAGTACCCGGTGCAGTAGTACTCATTGGAGGAGAACCCGGTATTGGTAAAAGTACTTTATTGCTCCAACTCGCATTGCAAACGTCTGCGAATGTTCTTTACGTGAGCGGAGAAGAAAGCGAATCCCAAATAAAATTAAGAGCAGAGCGCATTGGAATTCAAAACCCCAATTGCCACATTTTAACCGAAACACTTCTCGACAATATACTCGATTACCTTTCTAAACAGCAGCCCGATATTTTGGTGGTGGATTCCATTCAAACCTTGTACTCCGATTCCCTGGATGCTACTCCCGGTTCGGTTTCTCAAATTCGAGAATGTACCGGAAAACTGCTGCAATTTGCAAAAGAAACTCAAACCCCTGTTTTTCTCATTGGCCACATCACCAAAGATGGCGCGATTGCTGGGCCCAAACTATTGGAACACATGGTGGATACCGTTTTGCAATTTGAAGGCGATCGTCATCACTTCTACCGAATCCTTCGTACTCTCAAAAATCGATTTGGTTCTACTCACGAATTAGGCATTTATGAAATGCAAGGTTCGGGTTTAATTCCAGTGAAAAATCCCTCAGAAATATGGCTATCACAGCGCGACGAACCACTAAGCGGTATCGCTATAGCCGGCGTTTTAGAAGGCGTTCGTCCTTTACTTCTTGAAGTGCAATCTCTGGTGAGCACAGCTGTTTACGGCACCCCACAACGTTCTGCCACTGGATTTGATTTAAGACGACTCAACATGCTTTTGGCTGTTCTCGAAAAGCGTTGCGGATTTCGTTTGGGGCAACAAGATGTTTTCGTAAATCTTGCTGGCGGATTGCGTTTAGAAGATCCTGCATTAGATTTACCATTAATGGCTGCAATTATGAGCAGTTATCAGGGAGTTGCACTACCGTCGGGGTATGTTTTTTCGGGGGAAGTTGGATTGTCTGGTGAAGTAAGAGCCGTTCAACGCATCGAGCAGCGCATTTCAGAAGCAGAAAAATTGGGATTTTCTGATATTTTAGTATCCAAATACAACAAAATTCAAGACGATCCCAGTCGCCAAATTAAAGTACATACCTTCGGAAAAGTAGATGAAGTATTTTCTTGGGTGTTCGGATAATGAATTCAGTCTTTGTAGCAGATTGAGTCTGACCCGTTTGTCTTTGCAACCACTCCAATTTTTGAATTTAGCAAGAATCGTTTAATTATACATCCAGTCCTAATAAATGCGAATCGAATACTATTTTACGAAGTAGGCATCATTTTTTCACGAACAAAACTCTCAGCCAATAATACCAATTTCTGAGAATTAGGAATACGAATTCGTTGGTTCATAATCTCTGCTGCAGTGGTTCGCTCAATTTTCTCCAATAGCTTCAGATAATAAATATATGCGGTATATACTCCCAATCTACATCCCATAGGAAGTTGAATGATCCCTTTGTAAGCATGCTCAAAATCTTTTTTCACTTCCTGAATAATATTCATTTTATCGTGTTCAGTAAAGCTGTCAAAATTTACACCGGGAAAATAAACTCGCCCGCGTTCCTCCACGTCGCTGCGAATGTCCCTTAAAAAATTTACTTTTTGAAACGCCGCACCCAAGCTTCGAGCAAATGGCAAGAGCGATTGATACAACTGATTATCGCCTTTACAAAATATTTTTAAACACATTAAGCCCACCACTTCAGCAGAACCGTAAATGTAATCGTTGTAAGAACTTTCATCGTGCGACTGCTTGTTCAAATCTTCTTCCATGCTGTTAAAGAATGGCTCAATCAAATCATGTGTTATGCCAAATTGATTGGCAGCCAATTGAAATGAATGCAAAACAGGATTGGTACTTATACCTTCTTCAATGGCTTGATAGGTCTGAAATTTGAAATCTTTCAGCAGTCTTTCCTTGTTGAATGTATGAAACGTATCTACAATCTCGTCGGCTAATCGTACAAATCCATAGGTTGCAAACACCGCCCAGCGGTATTCTTTAGCTAACAAGCGAATCCCAAGAGAAAAACTCGTTGAATAATTCAACGACACTTTTCTACTGATCTCTTTCGATGTTTTGTCAAACAATTGAATACTCATTTTCTTGTGGGTTTATGTTAAGGGATTAAGAATTGGGATGATCTTTTAATATTCTTTCTTGTATCAACTTGGATCCTATCACTACGATCGGTAGTCCTGTTCCAGGGGTAGTACTAGCACCAACGTAGTACAAGTTGTTCAATTTTTCATCTTTGTTTGAGGGACGGAATGCTCCAATTTGATTTAAACCGTGCGCTAAACCCAATCCACTGCCTTTGTACAAGTTGAACATATTTTTCCAATCGATGGGAGTATAAACAGTTTTGGTTAGGATATTGTTTTGAATATCGTAACCAACACGCTTAGATAAATCATCAATTATTTCATTCGCAAGAGTTTCTGCATCTTCCCAATTGGGTTTAACCCGCATATCGGGAACTGGACAAAGTATAAATAAGTTTTCACAATTCTCGGGCGCACAATTTGGATTGCTCTTACTTGCCACATTTACATAATAGTATGGTTTTTTAGGCGCTACCGAACTTCTGAAAATGGTATCCGCATAATCTCGGAAATTATCTCCCAAGAAATAATTATGGTGATGGATTCCCGGAATTGTTCCTTTTACGCCCAAATAAATGGTAAAGGGTGCCAATGTCCATTCTAAAGCATCGAGTTTTTGCTCTGTGTATTTTTTACGATTTAAGAAATGTCCTCTGAACCAAGCTGCATCGGCGTTAATAACAAACAAATCCGCGGTCCACGCAGTTCCATTTTGATCAACCACAGACTCCATTTGAGTACTGTTGTAATTCACCGACTTGATTTCTGTGTTGTAGTGTATTTTCACGCCTTTCTTTTCAAGCAAAGGCAAAATTCCTTCTACAATTTTGTACATACCTCCTTTTACATTCCAGTAACCATCGTGTTCCAATTCAGTATAATTCAGTAAATTGTAAACAGAAGGAGTATTAAATGGGGTCGCTCCCAAAAAGAAAGCCACCAAAGAAAATATGATTTTTACTTCCTCAGAATCGAAATGACGCTCCAATTCTTCCCAAAACGTTCGAAACAACTTAGGGAGGTGCTTCATAGGCACAGTGGCCATCGATGCAATGAATCCTACAATAGAATCGAAATTCTTTTTAACTACTTTGTATTCTGTGTCGTGAAAAATTTCTTTGGCTCCTTTTAAATAGGCTCTAACTTTGGTTTCGAAGTCATTTTCTAAACCTTTGAATTCGTTGGCCAATTTATCCAAATCCTTGTAAATCTGAAATACGCGGTCAGAACCTGCAATGTTTACCGTGTATAATGGATTCAATTCATTCAATTCAAATGGGATGGGTTCTCCAATGCTTTCGAACAATTCCACAAATTCGTAACTCATCGAAAAAAATGATGGACCCACATCGAAAGTAAATCCGTCTTTTTGTAAGATGTTCAATCGTCCGCCCGCAGTGCCTTGCTTCTCTAATATCTCAACTTGATATCCAGCATACGACAATCTTAGAGCCGAAGCCAATGAACCCAAACCTGCACCTACGATGATGACTTTTTTATTTCCCATTTTATTTGTTGTTGAATCTTTTATAATATTTTGGAAGAACGAACAGAAAGCCGAATGCTTCTGCTCCGTGTTTAGAATGAATGGCATGGTGCAAATGATGTGTCATTCTCATGGCTCTAAAATAGGGCACATCTGTGGTCTTCAACCACTTAATTCTTTGATGAACAAAAACATCATGTACCAGAAAATAAGCTAGACCGTATAGAGCGATTCCCAATCCAGCAAACATGCGCCAATCCTGGTTTTCAGCACCCAATACTATCAATACAATAGACGGAATAGCGAACATAAATCCAAATAAATCATTGAGTTCAAATGCTCCCTTTCTAGGTTTGTGATGACTTTCATGCCATATCCACATAAATCCATGCATCACGTATTTGTGTGTGAACCAAGCAAATCCCTCCATGAAAAAAAAGAAAAACAACAAAACTCCAACATTTGCTAAAACTTCCATAGTAATAAGTTAAACAAACATAGTGTAGTTTTGGTTTTTACAAACTTGAAAAAAATCTACATTTAACTTTAGTTGACCTAACTATTTTCAGATCATCCGAATAGTTTTATTTCAGCAAAAAATGCATTCACAAGTGTAAGATAAACAGAGCAATCAATTTGAAACTACGGTAGCTTTCCTTGAAATTGCTCTCATCATATTGAAATATATACTTACCCTGCATTTAAATTTGTTATTTTGCAGTGTGAATCCAATTAAAAACGCATCCCTCAAAAAATACAACACCTTCGGCTTCGATGTACAATGCAGTCATCTTATTGAAATCCACAATGAAACAGACCTGTTGGAGTTGTTTGCTGAAGAATTTTTTGATAACCCTTTCAAAATAATTGGTGGTGGTTCTAACATCCTTCTCACTCGCAATTATTCAGGTGTTGTGCTTTTAAATCGATTATTGGGACATTGGACCGAAACCGAAGACGATGATTCGATTGATATCACTTTTGGTGCGGGCGAAAACTGGCATCAAACCGTTCTTTTCTGTGTGAAACAAAATTGGGGAGGATTGGAAAATCTTAGTTTAATTCCCGGCTGCGTTGGCGCATCTCCCATTCAAAATATTGGTGCTTATGGTGTTGAAGTAAAAGATAAAATCGTTTCAGTGCGTGTTTTTGATACTACCTCCGGCGAGTTTGTTATTTTGAGCAATGAAGATTGTCGATTCGGTTACCGCGACAGCATATTCAAACGGCAAGAATACAAACACCTAATTGTTACGTCCGTTACCTTTCGTTTGAGCAAAATCAATCATGAACTTAAATTAAATTACGGCGACATTCAGCAGGAATTGTCTAAACAGAATATTACAGAACCCACCATTGCGGATGTGAGTAATGCGGTAATAGGCATTCGCAGATCCAAGTTACCAGACCCGGCAGTTCTAGGAAATTCCGGTTCGTTTTTCAAGAATCCGGTAGTGGAGATGGATATTTTTAAAGCAGCACAAAAGAAGTATCCAGAAATCAAGTCGTTTCCAATTGACGATAAACATGTAAAAGTGGCAGCAGGATGGCTCATTGAAACCGCAGGTTGGAAAGGATTTAAAAAAGGGCATGTAGGCGTACACGAAAAACAGGCACTGGTTTTGGTGCATTTTGGCGGTGGCAAAGGCGAAGAAATTTCCAACTTGGCCAGAGAAATACAATCGGATGTTCACGAAAAATTCGGAATTGTTTTGGAATTCGAAGTGAATATTTGGTAACCGCTTTATTTATTTTTTTTTAAATTAGTGGCTCTGTTCCCTTTTTTTGGGGGATAGAATTGCGAACACACCTTCAAACTATCAATGAAATGAAACAACTGGCTTGTATAATAATCACTTCCTTGAGTATGGCTTTTTCCAATGCTCAAGTTAAAAATACGACGAAACTACCTAACAATTCGAATAATGACGTAACGATTATACGCGATTTGGAATTCCCACGAATCCAAGTTTTCGATCCTTCTACTGTACCCGATATCTGGGTAGAAACGGAAACCGAAAATCATGATGTTATGCCCGAACCGGGTGCCATTAATCACACATTAAGAAAAAAACTTGATGCCAAGCGCGATGCTCTGCTCAAAACTACTGCCTATAAACGCTCTGCTTTTGGAACGATAAAAACATCCCCCGAAACACTAAAACCTACAATTGAAGGTCAATTCGAAGGTCGCGCCGGAAGTGGTACTCCCAACGACAATCACGTTGCCGTAGGAAACGATGGCAAATTTATTTCGGTCATGAATACCACCATTCGCGTGCACGACGACACTGGAAAGGTACTGAAATTATGGTCGCTGCAATTCTTCCCGAGCACTCAAAACAAAGTGGACAATATCCCTTCGTTGACTCGAATTTACGATCCTCGGGTGATGTACGATCCCTACACCGATCGCTACATGATTCTATACATGCATGGCACCACCGATAAAACCAGTTTTATTGTGGTTGCATTTTCACAATCTAACGATCCGACCAAACCCTGGAACGTGTATAAAATTCCTGGAAAACCCATTCAAGATACCGTTTGGAGTGACTACCCAATTGTTAGTCAAACTAAAGAAGATCTCTATTTTACAGTAAATTTATTGGCTAATGGCAGCAGCTGGGAAGAAGGTTTTCGGGAGGCCGTAATTTGGCAACTTCGCAAGGAAGATGGCTTCGCTGGCCAAACTCTCCGCTCGAATTTTTTCAATGGGATCAAACACAATGGAGTAAGTATTTGGAGCATTTGTCCGGTACAAAACGGTCCCTGGCCCGACGGAATTGATAATTACTTTTTAAGTGTTCGTCCGTATGCCGAACGCAACGATACCGTATTTCTTCACCACATAACCAATACGCAAAAAAGTGGATTGGCAGAATACGAATTAAAAGTGTTAAAAACCAACTTGGAATATGGGTTTCCAACGAGTGCCATGCAACCGGATAGCTTTTTTAAAACTCGTCCAGATAGCGCAGTAAAATTCAAGTTACGCACGAACGATGCACGAGTATTGACTGCAATCCGCAACGGAACTCAAATTCAATTCATGCAAAATTGCATCAATTTTAAATCCTTGCAGGCCCATATCATGCACAGCCATGTTTATCACATCAATGAGGATCAGCCGGTTGTAAAATCTAAATTGTATTCCGATGACACCTTGGAATTTGGCTATCCAGCAATGGCTTTTGCTGGAACTCAAGACAACGACCCGAGCATGATAAGCACCGCAGTGTATAGCAGCCGTTGGCACATGCCAGGATTCGGAATGTTTTATCAAAATCGTTACGGAGAATACTCGAAATTTATTCCTTTGAGAGCTGGTGAATCCAGAATTTCTTATAATATTTTGGGTCCCGACGAACAACGTTGGGGCGATTACGAAGGAATTCAATGGAAATACAACGAACCCGGCGTATTCTATCTCATTGGTAGTTACGGGAAAAACAACGAGATGAATAATTTTGTTTCTAGGGTTCGAATCAGCGACAAACTCCATACGGCCGATGTAAAAGACTTGAAAGTATTCCCAATTCCATCGGATTTAGGGTACTTTAACATCGAATGGATGAGTAAAACACCGGAAATTCTGCGCGGAGAAATATTTGCCATCGATGGCAAAGGTCCGGGCCCTAACCGAGTTTCGGGATTGACTTTTTCGGGGGATGAATCGGGCGGCGTATTCACACCAGGGTCTTTTGAATTTTACACCCATGAAGGTGTTCATGTGTATCGAGTACATACACGAAATTATGCTGCAGGTACCTATTTAATCCGAATTTGGAGAGGGGAACAGTTGTTGGGCACACAGAAAGTAGTGATTTATTAATCGGCAAGAAACAAACACATGGAAACTTTCCCAAATCCAAATCAACCCATTCCGGAAACAGCCGAAGTTTTGTTGATCGATAAACCTTTTGGATGGACTTCATTCCAAGCGGTAAAAAAGGCAAAGTACATTTTAAAAGCAAAAAAAATAGGCCATGCCGGCACATTAGACCCTTTGGCTACCGGGTTATTGATTATCTGTACAGGGAAAAAAACCAAAACCATTGAGAGCATTCAAGCTCAGGAAAAAGAATATACGGGAACTTTTTTCATAGGGGAAACTACTCCTAGCTTTGACTTAGAAACTGAAACGGATCACACCTTTCCAACCGCACATATCTCGGATGATTTGATTCGTAAAACAGCCAATCTCTTTTTAGGCGAGCAAGATCAAACACCGCCATTATTTTCTGCAATAAAAATCGACGGCAAACGTGCCTATGAAATCGCCCGAAAAGGAGGTACTGCGGAAATAAAGTCCAAAAAAATCCACATCTATGAATTTGAAATTACGCGCATTCAATTGCCGGAGGTCAATTTTAGAATTGTTTGCAGCAAGGGAACTTATATTCGGAGCATTGCGCGTGATTTTGGATTAAAATTGCAATCCGGCGCTTATTTGAAAGCCCTTCGTCGAACCCGAATAGGCGACTATCGAATTCAAGATGCTTGCGAGCCAAAAGACGTGAAGTTCCGAACTATTTAGTATCTTTGAGGATATGTTAAAACGCCACTTAATTGCTATTCTAACACTTGGACTCATTGTTGCCTCTTCTTCTGGATGCAATAAACTCAGTGCAACCGATATCAAACAGGATTTTAATCAATGGGTAAACGATCTAATTACTCCAACCAAATCTACTCTTGTAAAAGTTGAAAATGGTTTTGTAATTAAAGGAAATTTAAAAAATGCGCCCAAAAATTTATTGGTGTTATGGGAGTTAACCCCTTCAAAATTGATTTTTATTGATAGCGTTCGCACCGACGAAAAAGGAAATTTTCAACTCAAAGGCAATACCAAAGAAATGATATTTTGCCAATTACAAATGGGTCCAGAAGCATCGGTCTATTTTGCTGTAGATAATAATTCAAAATTAAACGTGGAAATGTCGGTTGTTGGTTCCTTTGTAGATTATCAAATTAAAGGCGACGAACTCGAAGACAGCAAAACGCTGAAATCGTTGTTAGATATGAACGCTTCTTTCTTGAAGGAAGTTAGAAGTTTAGAGCAACGTGCTCAATCCATCCCCAACACGGATGAAGGGGCTCAACAAGCGGATCAATTAAGATTGGAGTACCAACGATTGGCCAACCAAAGAAACGATTTCGTAAGAGACGTTGCCATGAAGCAAAAGAAAGGATTTATTCCTTATTTCGTGGTCAGTTTTGGGGCTATTGAAAACCCGGGTTTTGAAATGTTTCAACATGCAGTAAATTGTGCGAAAGCTGCCGACCCCAACTCCAAATACACCCAACAAATTGAAACTCAATTTACATCAGAGGCGCAATTAATGGAAGGTGCAATTGCACCTGATTTTACGCTGAAAACGCCAACCGGCGAGAGTTTATCGTTGAGTTCTTTAAGAGGCCAAGTGGTTCTCATTGATTTCTGGGCAAGTTGGTGCGGACCCTGCCGAAGAGAAAATCCCAATGTTCGTAAACTTTACCGTAGATTTCATTACAAAGGTTTTGAAATTTTAGGTGTCTCTTTAGACAACGACGGAAATCGTTGGAAAGGTGCTATTGCAGCAGACAGTTTAACTTGGCCACACGTGAGCGATTTGATGGGATGGCAAAGCAGCGCTGCAAAATTATATCAGGTGAGCTCCATTCCTCAAACTTATTTAATCGATAAAGACGGTCGAATCATGGCCAAAGGCCTGAGAGGTCCTGAATTGGAAATGGTTTTAGCCAAAATTTTTGCAGATCAACCGGCTCCTTCAAATCCAACTACGGCCGCTCCGAACAACTCAACCGTTTCGCCTCAAAATGCGAATAACACTCCTCCAAATCCAGAAACTCCCGAAAAAAAGAAAAAAAAGGAATCCAAATTCAAACAACCAAAATGATTACACCTTGTTAATATTCTATTAACACTGATTGTACATTAAAGTGATTATTTTGTATCATCATGATTAAAAAAGGTCAAAAGATATTAATCGTTGATGATGAACAAGATATCTTGGAGCTTATTCGTCACACGTTAAATAAGGAAGGTTTTGAAGTGCATGTTGCTGTCAATGGGCAACAGGCAATTGAAAAAGCAAAGAAAATTCTTCCCGACCTTATCCTTATGGACGTCATGATGCCCGTAATGGATGGAATGGAAGCTTGCAGATTAATAAAAGATGATTCCAGTATCAAGGATGTTCCTATCGTATTTTTAACTGCTCGAAGCGAAGAATTTGCCGAATTAGCTGGTTTTGAAGCGGGTGCAGACGACTATATTGCCAAGCCCATACGCTCTCGTGTTTTACTGAGTCGCATCAAAGCCATCCTCCGCCGTCAAGGTTCTATTTCAGAAGTAGAAATTACCAAAATTAATTTTGAGGATTTGGTGATTGATCGCGAACGGTTTATGGTTGAATACCAAGGAAAATCTCTACAATTTCCTCGCAAAGAATTTGAATTGCTCAGCTTTTTAGCAAGCAAGCCAGGTCGAGTATTTTCACGAGATGAAATTTTAGAAAATGTTTGGGGGAATGAAGTATTGGTAGTAGATCGTACCATTGATGTCCATGTACGAAAAATCCGTGAAAAACTAGACGATCGATTTATCTTTACGGTTAAAGGGGTTGGCTATAAGTTCGAAGCTTAAAGTTTCCGCTATGGCAGCCGCTTTGGTTATGCACTCCTGAAACTCTTGATCCGCCACACTGTCGTAAGTTATTGCACCTCCTACACAATATAGTATCTTCTCTTGTTTCATATCGTATTGAATACTGCGAATAACTACATTCAAATCAAAATCACCATTCCAATAATATCCCAAGGATCCCGAATAAAATGTCCTTTCAAACGATTCAAGGGAATCAATGTATTTCATCACCTCCAATTTTGGCGCTCCAGTCATGCTTCCCATTGGAAAAAGCGCTTCCAGAATTTGGTGGAATCCAACCTCCGGTTTTATTCTCCCTTTTATTGTTGAAATCATTTGATGAACATGCGAAAACGAGTGTATGCCACACAATTCTGGGACTTCCACGCTGCCTATTTCACAAATTCTCGACATATCATTTCGAACCAAGTCCACAATCATTATGTTCTCCGCTCGATCTTTTACACTGTTTTTTAAGCGGTCAATATCAGCAGAATCGGTATAAATGTTGCGTTTCAACGTGCCTTTTATGGGTTGACTAATTAACACATTTCCTTTTTTCACCAAAAATCGTTCGGGACTTGCGCACAGAATAACCTCTTCTTCGAACTTATAAAGAGCAGCAAATGGACTTGGAGAAACTTCATTCAACAAATAGAAGAGTAAGTACGGGTTAACTTCTTGCTTGCGTTCAAAGGACACACAAAAATTCATTTCGTAAAAATGTCCCTGACGTATGTGCTCACGAATGTTATTAACGGTTTCAATGTATTGATTTTCTGTTATTTGAGCATCCCAACTCCACTCCTTTTTCGATTTTAATAATTGCGAAATTTCCAAATATTGATACTGACTTTTTCGGGGGATATTCAGTCGGCTTGTTTCCCAATCCTGCTGTTGCACCCAATTACCTCCGAAAATCAAATCGCCATCCCGGGGTTGAACCATCCAAGAAATGGGCTCAAAAAAGGCAAAAGTGGAATCAGCCAATTCTTGGGATTTGCCAAAAGTCTGTCTGAAATCTTCGGATTTAAACGAATATTTGACATGACCAAATGCCAGTCCCGGAAATGAATTCAATTCATTGGGTGAATTAAAATCGCGTTTACTTCCCAATCCCAACATCCAATGGAACTGACCATAAGCATCATCAAAATCGTTCGACAGCAACAAGCAGGCCTTGTTTTGATTTGAAATCAAATCCAGAGCATCACTCAACCAACTTCGGTCCATCTTCATCTTTTGTTAATTTACGTGTATCTCAATAAAATTCTATTTGTTTAAACTGTCCAACCCCTCAGTGTTGTTATGGTTTGGGGTATTCGCAATTGCATCCAAATCCAATCCCTGGCTGTTATCTGTGTCGAGGAAATCTTGGGTACTTGCCAAATCCAAACCATCGGTGTTGTTATTGTTTGGGGTATTCGCAATACCATCCAAATCCAACCCGCCGGTGTTGTTTGTGTCAGTTGTGTTTACCTCGTTGTGATAAAATTGATGTATGATCTCAGCGGATGAGCGCCCCACAACTGACTCCAACGATTCAATTGAAGCCGTCTTTATCCGTGTAATACTACGAAACGAATTCAAAAGCATTTTCGCTTTCGCAGGACCAATTCCGGGAATTTCAGTTAAAGAAGATTTCAATGTACCTTTATCTCGGCGTTGTCGGTGATGGGTAATTCCAAACCGATGAGCTTCGTCTCTCATGTGCTGAATCACTTTCAGCGTTTCTGATTTTTTATCAATATACAAAGGCAGAGGATCATTGGGATAATAAATTTCTTCCAATCTTTTCGCAATTCCAATGATGGCCAGCTTAGAATAAATTCCCAATTCTTTCAATGCCTCCACAGCTGCACTTAACTGCCCCTTACCGCCATCAACCACAATCAACTGAGGCAATTCCTGATTCTCAGCGAGTAATCGTGAATATCTTCGCGTAATGGCCTCTTTCATGGTTGCAAAATCATTGGGGCCTTCAACTGTTTTTACGTTAAAATGCCGATAATCATTTTTTGCAGGCTTTCCATCCCTAAAAACCACACAAGCGCTCACTGGGTATAGCCCTTGAAAATTCGAATTGTCAAAACATTCAATGTGTTTGGGAAGATCAGCCAAACGTAAATCGCTTCGCATTTGTTCCAATAATCGGTCAACTCGCACCTGAGGATTGAGTTTTTCGTATTGTTGGAGTTTCTCTTGACGATAAAGCATGGCATTTTTCAAGCTCAAATCAAGCAATTTTTTCTTGTCGCCCGCTTTGGGGATGGTAACAATTACATCCTTTTCTGGCCATTCAATTTCATACTGGGTAATGACTTCCCTGCACTGATCTCCGTAATGATGGCGCATTTCTCCCATCACATGCATTAAAATTTCCGCATCGGTTTCATTCATTTTCTTACGGACTTCTACATTTCGGGAAATCACAATAATTCCTTGACTAACGCGCAGAAAATTGATAAAACCGTATTTATCGGTGCTGCTTACCGAATACACTTCCACATCGCCCACTTGAGGACTTACGATGGTGCTTTTACTTTGGTACTTTTCGAGTAGTTGTAATTTATCTTTAAATATTTGAGCTTCTTCAAATTGCAGGCTTTCAGAAGCGTCTAACATAAGTTGTTTCAGATGTTGTTTTACTTCGGTCAGATTGCCTTTCAGAATTTTCACAATTTGATCAATACTATCCATATATTGTTGCTCCGACTGATACCCAACACAGGGTGCCTTGCAATTGCCAATGTGGTATTCCAAGCACAATTTGAACTTACCATCGGCTATGGACTTGGCATTCATTTTCAGATTACAATTTCGGGTAGGATACAACTTCTGAATCAATTCCAACACCGTATTCATGATTCGCACGGATGCATAGGGCCCGAAATAACGTGAACCATCTTTCATCGGATTTCGAATTGGGAAAACCCGAGGAAAGCGTTCGTTGGTGATTTTAATATAAGGATACGACTTATCGTCTTTTAAATTGATGTTGTACTTAGGTTGAAATTCTTTAATCAAACTGTTTTCCAGTAACAGAGCATCCATTTCAGTATCAACTACGGTAAACTCAATTTTTCGAATTTTGCTTACCAGCAATTGCGTTTTGAAATCTTCGTAATGATTCTTGGTAAAATAAGAAGAAACGCGGCGCTTTAAATTCTTCGCTTTTCCAACATAAATGATTGTTTCTTCCTTATCAAAATATTTATATACTCCAGGAGATTCAGGTAGCGATAAAATAAAAGGTCTTAATTCTTCTGGCGCCATGATGCAAAGTTACAAAATCACCCGTTCTGCCATTACATTATCCCCATAGAATAAAGTGGCCAATTGATCAAAATCGTTGAATTTTTCGGTGGTAAAAAACCATCTTTTTTTCTGCCTGTTTAAACGGGATTCTATTTCCGGATGTCGTTGCAAATAATCAACCAAGCTATTTGCCACAATCCCACCCTGGCTGATTATATTAACATGCGAAGAAATACACTTTTCTATGGAACTGATCAATAAAGGATAGTGCGTACATGCCAATAAAAGTGTATCTATTTCCGTAGATTGGTTCATTAAATTTTGAATATGGTATTGAACAAAATAATCGGTTCCAGGCAAGCCCACAAATCGATTTTCAACCAAATGCACCCAGATAGGACATGCTTCTTGGTGCACATGAATACCGGGAAAGTACCGCTCAATTTCAATCGCATAGGAATTGGACTTCACCGTTCCTGCCGTTCCCACAATTCCGATATGTCCAGTTTTAGAAAACTTCCCGATAATTTCTGTTGTGGGACGTATAACTCCTAATACTCGTTTTGTGTCTTTTCTCTTGGGAAGGTCCACCTGCTGAATCTGCCTGAGTGCTTTTGCCGAGGCGGTATTGCAGGCCAAAATAACCAAGTCGCAATTTTGAACATCCCAAAGCCAATTCACTGCTTGAAGAGTGTATTGATACACTGTTTCGAACGACTTATCTCCATACGGTGCACGTGCATTATCGCCTAAATACACAAAATCGTGGTGTGGAAGTTTCTCTACCAACGATTTTAACACGGTCAATCCTCCGTAACCTGAATCAAATACTCCAATATTTGCCACAATTTAAACCAATTGAGATTCGAATATAGCACAATAATTCGCGGAAATTCATGATGACATGTATTAGTTGTAAGGTACTAAAATTAAGTTAAAAAAAAGCTGCCTCAAAAGAGAGGCAGCCTTTCACACCACATATAATAATTTATAATATGTTTTATTTTTTACCAGCAGCTGGCTTTCCAGGAGCAGCAGGTTTAACGGTAGCTCTGGATTTGCTCAACATGTGAGCAATTACTTTCGCAGTGATATCGTCTTTGTCGTTTGATGTCCACAATACAATTTGAGAGGCATTATCAATAACTGCGGTATATCCGTTTTCAGCAGCAACTACACCGATTGCAACTTTGATTTCGTCAACAATTGGCTTCAATAAGTTTGCGCGTTGCATTTGAATGTCGCGATTAGCCACTTGCTCTGTTTCTTGATAATCTTGGTAAAGACTTTCAATACGCTTTCTTAATAATTCCGTTGCCGCGTTTTGACCACCCGATTTGGTTTTAGCTTCGTATTCAGCTTGTTTGGCTTGGATTTCAGAAGTCAAAGATTTGATAGCATCATCGTATTGCATTGCAATTGCCTGAAGTTTCAATTCTGCAGAATCTTTAGAAGGCAACGTATCCATTATTAATTGAGTGTTTACGAAAGCCATTTTTTGTGTTTGCGCTTGAACCGCAGCAATACTGCCTAAAATGACAGTGAGTACTAAAAAGAATTTTTTCATTTTGTCTGTAATAATTATTTGATTCTTGATTTTTTTACAATTTGAATGCCAAAGTTAACTCAATATTGTGTAAATCGATAAACACTCGATTAATATCCATTGAATTTTATGCTAATTCTTAAATAAGCCACTCGATGTTAGTTCTGTCCACCCGGTTTTGTGCCCCCTTTGGGTTTGGCTTCATTCTCAGTTAATGGAATACCCAACTCCTCCATCACCTCAAATGTTTTATCGTATTTGGGATTAGCATACAGCATTTGAACACCCGAAGCCTTATCAAATATGTAATCCAGTCCTTCTTGTTTGGCTACTTTTTGAACCGCTTCAAACATTTTATCCTGGATTGGTTTAATCAACTGAGCCCGTTTCTTGAATAATTCCCCATCGGTTCCGAATTTCTCCTCTCTAAACTTCATCAGTTCACTTTCTTGTTTGGTGATGGCCTCTTTTCGCTGATTTCTTTGATCACTAGTTAAAAGAATTTCTTCGGCAGAAAAATCCTTCGACATTTGACTCAACTTCGTTTCCAATTTACCCGCCTCAGCCTCCCAATTGGCAGCTGCATCGTCTAATTGCTTTTGCGCCGACTTGTATTCAGGCATCCTTCCCAAAATATAATCAGAATCAATGTATGCCAATGAAACACGTTGCGCCGAAAGCGAGTGACTGACAAACAACAAACACAACAGATATAAAAAACGCGGTATAATAGAGGCTTTCATGTACGTATAAAAGGAATGCGAAAATATTAATTTTAATTGACTTTGACTCATGGATGCTTTAATTTAAACTCTTTTGATTTTAATACGTTGCTTCGGTTCAATGCTCTGTCCCATAATTGAATTTCAAAACGTACAGAATCTCTTCTCAAT
Organism: uncultured Rhizobium sp.; assembly: GCA_964592635.1. GTDB lineage: Bacteria > Bacteroidota > Bacteroidia > NS11-12g > UBA955 > VMCP01. Next base: position 3,450 of record CAZQFZ010000020.1, on the reverse strand, counting down.
TCCAAAGGCCTTGCAGGAATATATAACGTAATTTCTCCCCGTAATCTTTTATTATCGGTGGAAGGGGTTACATTCGGAAATCGCTCATGAAAAACCAACGTGTCTTGGGGATTAAATGGGTTCATGGGTTTTATCCAAACCCCGTTTTGTTTTACATACATAAAACAAAACAAATTGTAGAAGGCATATTCACCAAACTTAAATGGACCTGTTGTATCACTTTCATTCAAACCAATATCACCGTCGTTATCCAAATATTCTATGTGCAACTCAACCAGACTATCATATTCCATGGGAGTTGAAACAACAAATTGATCTAAAAACTCCAATTGCGGCACCTTAGAGTTCGTATCTTTGTTGCTACAAGAAACCACCCCGATGATTCCCAAGAGCATCCACGATATTTTAAACAGCCAATTCACAGTAGATCCTAACAAATTTACCGAAACTTGTTTAGAAATTTATCGATTTCAAATGCAGAAGAATGAAGTATTCGCGGATTGGGTGCATTTATCCTTGGGTTTTGCGAAGAACGCAAATAAAATTCCCGAAAAATTACAATTCCAACACGAATCAGAAATTCCATTTCTGCCGATTTCATTGTTTAAAACCAAAAAAATAAGCTGTTTCACTTCCCACGAAATCCGATTTACAAGCAGCTCAACTACGGGCATGGGGGTTTCACAACATTTCATACATCTATTGAACGACTATGAATTGGCCTGCCTAAATGGATTTGATTTATTTACAGAGAATAAGCCATACGACGTAATTGCGGCATTGCTTCCCAGTTACTTGGATCGCTCTGGATCGGGTTTGATACACATGGTAGATCAGCTCATTCAATTACGAGCAAATGACGGAGGGTTCTATAATTTGAACTTTGATCAATTACTATCCGATTTAATAAAATGGCGAAGTCAAAATAAAAAAGTTCTGCTTTGGGGCGTGACTTTTGGACTAATAGAATTCAGTCGTTATTTGAATCAATTGCTTCAAGATCCATGGAACAAACAATATCGGATATTTCTTGAATCTTTAAAGATGGATTCTCAAAGTAATAATTCTGAATTATTCGACTCAAATTCTTCGAATTCAATAATTGATTTAGATGAATCCAACCATCATTTCCAGCCCCATTCTATATTTACAAGTTTTGACAATCCCAAGTCAAAAGAATTACACCCATCCCCCGAAAAAACATGGTCAAAGCTCTTCGAAAATACCCATGTGATTGAAACCGGTGGTATGAAAGGAAAAGGGCCTGAATTAACCCGTGCTGAAATCCATCAAATTCTATGCACCGGATTAAATCAAACATCCATTTTCAGCGAATACGGCATGACCGAATTAACATCTCAGGCATATTCACATGGTAACGGAATTTTTAGTTGTCCCCCGTGGATGAAAATACTGATTCAAGATCCAGCAGATTTTCGAACATTTCTTCCTGCCAATAAAACAGGAAGAATTTGTGTAATCGACCTGATGAACTACCACAGTTGCTCGTTTATTGCAACCGATGATTTGGGCAAGGTCTTTGAAGATGGCACATTTGAAATCGTAGGCAGGATGGATCACTCCGATATACGCGGTTGTAACCAATTGGTTTTCAATGCATATTGAATATCTAAAACTATGACTATCGCTACAAGAAATAGCTTAGTTCTATTCGAATTTTCTAATAGAACTTGATTTCAGGCATATAGCATTCTCGACCTTGTAAGCTCAAGTATCAATTGTGTTCATACTCTCGCCGTATCAACGTTATAGAGCGCATTACATCACTCCTCGCCTTCTGGGAAGTTCAATTCCGATTCCATTTGATTACCCAGCAAATCCAGTACAGATTCAACGATATCACTCCTCGCCTTCTGGTAAATCCAACAACGTTTCTTTCAATTCTACTTTCGGATTGATGAATTTTTCAAATGCCAGGATCAAGGCAGGCAACAAGAATAAATTGGTGGCAATTCCTGAAAAAATGGTCAATGCCGTCAACCAACCCAATGCCTGTGTACCCTGAAATTCGCTAAAAGCAAAAATCATGAAGCCTGAACAGACTGCCAATCCAGAATAAATCATGCTGATTCCCACTTCAGGAATGGTAATCTTCAATGCGTGTCGAACAGAATGTTTATGAACAATGATCTCCCGTCTAAACGTTGTAACAAAATGGATTGTTGCGTCAACTGTAATACCAAAAGCAATACTAAATACCAAAATAGTAGATGCCTTTAATGGAATATTTAAGTATCCCATAGTACCAGCGGTAATCAACAAAGGAATAATATTAGGTACAATTGCAATCAATACCATCCTCCAACTGGGAAACAAGAAAGTCATGGTTAATGAGATGATTAACAAAGCCCAGAAGGTAGATTGTCCTAAGCTATTGTACAAATACTTATTCCCTTTCAAAAAGATGGATGAAGTACCGGTAATAGCAACGTTGTATTCTTGAGATGGGAAAATCTCTTTTGCCTTTTGAGTGATTACGGCATTTAATGAATCTAGGCGAATGCTGCCAATATCTTTAATTTGATAACTTATCCGCATTTGGGAATAGGTAGAATCAACCAAACCACGTAATAATTTATTGCTGTTTCCTGCTTCTTTATTTGCATCGGAGGATGTAACCGAGCTAGGAAATTTCATCATCAAATCCCCAAAATCTGTGGCCTTAGGTATTCGATAATAATTCGGATCGTTTTCGTTCACAGCCTGATTTGCCGCCGAAATGACCTCCACAATTGACATGGGTTTTGATAATTCGTCGAATTCCGAAAGTGCACGCTGCAATCTTCGTCCTTTGGTTAGCATATCCACGTTAGTTACACCACCTTCTTCATAGGAGGTTATCACTATTTCGTATGGCATTGCCCCATGGAAATTTTTCTGAATGTATTCTAAATCGCGGTAAACTTTACTATCGTGGGGGATATCATCCACAATAAACGACAAGGGTCTTAATCGGATTAAGAATACTGTAGCGAAGATGGTTACTACTGAAAACCAATAAAATATTCGACGTTTGCGTTTGAATACCAAATGTGAGATCCAGTTCAAAAACCCGTTCCAACTTTTACTATCTAAGTGCTTGGTTTGTTTATGACTTGGAGTAGGTAAATAAGAATACAGTACGGGAATTCCCACTATACTGATCAAGAAGATAATATTGATAGTTACGAAAGAAACAATACCAAATTGTTCCAAGATAATGGTTTTGGTAAAATAAAAAGTACCAAAACCGATGGCTGTGGTAAAATTAATCAAGAAAGTAGCAACACCTACATGGGAGATTATACGAGTAAGAGCTTTCGCCTGATTCCCGTGCTTTCGAAATTGATCGTGATATTGGTTGATGAGATAAATGGTATTTTGCACACCCACCACTACCAATAACGGGGGGAGAGTTCCGGAAAGGATATTGAGTTTAAATCCACATAA
>CAZQFZ010000019.1:18473-30017 GCA_964592635.1 uncultured Rhizobium sp. | reverse complement strand
TACTTTCAGGAGGTGAAAAAGTGCGTTGCATGTTAAGTAAGATGATGATGGAATCGCCGAATGTTGGGTTGTTTGATGAACCAACGAACCATTTGGACTTGGAGAGTATTCAGGCATTGAACAATGGGATGAAAGAATTTGCAGGAATTATTTTATTCCATTCTCATGACCAAGAGGTGATGAACTCAATTGCGAATCGAATCATTGAACTTGCACCCAATGGCATGATTGATAAATACATGAATTACGAAGAGTACGCCGAAGATTCACAAATCAAAGCGCGTAAAGAAGAAATTTATGCATAAATTGTAAAACACTAAAAATGAAGAAATATACTTTTTTACTTCCATTAACGGCAGTTGCCATTTTAGGAAGTTGCGGTGAATCGGTTGACACAAAAGCTGATCCCAAAACAAGCGAAGATTCCTTCAGCTATGCTGTAGGTGTAAGTATTGGCAATACGTTAAAACGCCAAGGATTGGATAAGATTTCAGCTGGAGCATTTTTAAGAGGATTGCGCGATGGTATGGCCAAAGATTCAGGTTATGCTTTGAGCAAAGAGAAAATGGAAGATGTTCGCAAGAGTTACATTACCAAAAAGCAGAATGAAAAAATGAAGACTCTGCAAGAGGAAACCAAATCTCAGTTGGACAAGTTCTCAAAAGAATCAGGTGTGAGCGTGTTACCAAGTCGAGGATATTACAAAATGGTGAAAGCCGGCAGTGGTAGTGTTCCAGGTGTTTGGGATACCATTGAGTGTCGTTACATTTTCAAAACGGGCAAAGGTGAGGTGTTAGTAGATAATACGAAAGACAAGTTCCCATTCCGTGGAACAGTGAAGTCATTGAATTTAGCTCCTTTGGAAGAGGCATTCCAAAAAACTGCAGCGGGTGGAAAATTCGTATTGCAAGTGAGTAATGAATTGAATTCAGTATTGTCGCGTTCTGCTCGTAACTTTGAAGATATGTACGGAATATCCGTGTTTGAGGTGGAATTGATTTCAGTTAAACCGGGTTTACCTGGAAAAGAAGAACCCCAAATGCAAGTTCCTGAAGGAATGCAATAATTTCTGTAGTTCGATTTAAAAATCCGAGATCATATTTTACAATCTGAAGTATTATTCACGAATCGGAATTTCAGAATAAACTAAGTTATTTTGGCGATAACAATTCTCGGGTATCCTCAAAGAATTGTTTCGCATTTGAGAGAGCTTCTCCTTGCAAAAGGGGGAGCTCTTTTTCTGTAAGCATCCAGTATCCTTTTCCGAAATGTGGATCTCCTTCAAATGGTTTTACCTTGTGAATCCAGAATGGCAAATGAGAGTATTCAATTAACGTAATATTGGAAGCATCTTTCTTATTGGATGTTGAAACTGTGGCCAGTGGGCTTTTATCAGATGATGTATTTAAAGACGGTGTATTTACAGATGGATCCGAAATTTTGATATTCTGTTTTTTCGATTTCGTTGTAGCCGATGCGCTTGTGTGGTTATTCCCCCCTCGAACAAACGTTAGTTTGAACATAATTCCACCATCTTTATATCGTTCGCGTTGATTGGAAACGAAGTTCCCTAGCGAATAAGCCACTGGAATATCAATACCCATTGTATTTTTTACAGTTTTAATGGGTTGAATAACGTGTGGATGCATTCCAACAATAGCATGACAGCCTTTTCGAGCCAAAAATGAAGCTAATTGTTGCTGTTCTTTGTTTTCATGTCGTTGGTATTCAACACCCCAATGCACTACAGGAATAATTATGTCTGCTTTGTTTTTTTTGGCTTTATTGATAGCACGTTCAATCCAAACGGTATCAATTAAATTAACCATAGTAGGAGGCTTTACAATCAAGCCATTGGTACCATAGGTGAAATTTAGAATTGCGATTTTAACACCATTTTTTTCGAGCATCAATGGATAATTTCGTTCAAATTCTTGAGTATCTCTGAATGTACCAGTATGTGGAATTTTGAAACTATCGAGTACATCCAATGTTCGAATTAAACCGCGTTTTCCGCCGTCTTGAGAGTGATTGTTCGCCGTTACTAAAACGTTGAAACCCGCATCAAAAATGTCTTTAGCGTATTTATCGGGGGATGAGAATTGCGGATATCCCTGATAGGGTGGACCAGCTAGTGTGACTTCCAAGTTCGCAATAGCAAAATCGGCAGATTGGATGTAGGAAGTGATGAATTTAAACCAAGGTAAATAATGATATTCTTGGGTTGAATCGTTTAATGCTGCTTGAATTTGAGGACCATGTCCCATCATATCACCTCCAAAAATGAGGGTAATGGTGTCTGGATCTTGAGATGCTGTAGTAGCTGTTTTAATTGGGGATGCCGTGCTATGGCATCCCCAGAAAAACAAAGAAAACGCTGCAACTGAAAGCAGGATTGTAGCGTGGTATTTTAGTTTGTTTTTTTCAATTTTCTGCGTTGAAATTAGTTGCATTTTGGTCACATTACTTTTGAACCTCTAAAGGTACGAAAGAACGACCTTTTTCGGAAATAATATGCATGTAATAAATACCATTTTGTAGAGTTGTTGTATTGATTTGAACACCGGAGTAGCCATTTAATTGTGGGTAGTTTTGGCTCCAAACGGTTCTACCTGATATGTCGAAAAGTTGAAAGTTGACATTTTTTTCAATTCCATCGAAGTACAGCGTGGTAGAGTTTTCAGCAGGATTGGGTGCTAAACGCAAGCGACTTAAAGCATGATTCTGAACACTGGAAGTTAGTTTTACAGTGACATCGAAATAAAGTGTATCGCTTTTGCATGGTGGATTGTTGGCAATGAGCATTACTTTGAAAGTTCCATCTGAACTGAATGTATAAGTAGTGGATTTTTGGAAACTCTCATTGCCATCGCTGAAATTCCAATATACGTTGGTTGCATTGGTGCCATCAAAGTCGAATTTCACGGTTCTTCCACTAATAACGGTTGATTTGTAAGAAGCGGATGGTGGAGGTATTCCGTAAACATTTTGAGTTCTGGTGGTAGTGCAACCCTGTATATTTTTCACCGTTACGGAATACGTTGTAATGTTCCCTTTTGCAATGGCATTTGTGGCGTTTGTTGTGGCTCCGTTACTCCACAAATACGTATTTCCGTTTCCAAATGCTTGTGCCGTCAAACGAACAGAATCCCCCTCGCAAGCAGTGGTGTCAATTGCAGTTAGAGTGACATTAGGGCCATTTAATATTTGTACATTTACGTTTCGAGTACCGGTGCATCCTTTAGCATCCACACCTGATACAGTGTACATGGTAGGCGCCGAGGGAAGGGCGTAAACAGTGTCGGTATTGGTTGAACTGAGTCCGGTACTAGGCGACCATGTATAGGTTAAAGCGCCGCTTGCTACTAGTTTTGCTGGTGTAGAAGATCCGTTACAAATAGCGGCGTTGTTGGGTGTAATTGTAATTGCAGGTGGTGTTGCCGTGTTATCTATCCAAAGTTTAATGGTGTTGGATGTATCGTACAAACCGGATTTTGAACAATATACAATGGCTCTTATGTAACGATAAGTTCCAATTGTTGCACTGAAATTAGCTGTGTTAACTGCTTGTGTCCAAGCGTTGGTGTTGAATGTAATAGAGTCCGTAGAAAGTTGCCAAGACAACGTAGAACCTGTAGAATTAGTATAATTTGAAACCGTAATGGTAGATGGTCCCATATTGCCACAGATATAATAAGTAGAAGCAGTTACAGAACCGGCATCCGGTTTTCCGTCACAAAAAGTTGGAAAAGCATCCCAAGTAACGCTATCGATAAAAATATTTCCAGCATTAGCGCCACCTCGAGCAGTAGCTTGAATTAAAAAGTAATTTTTTGTTGAATTGAATTTTGCGGGAATTGCAAATGAATATTTGTACCAATTTTGACTACCTGAATCGGGGTACATTGCCCTAGAGTATCGTTTTATTCCTTGAAGGCGGGTAGCTCCTGTAAGTGAGTTGGTAGTGTTGAACCAAATTGTAAGAGAATCGTCTGTTTTATACGCAGTATCTCTAAAAACATACAGAGAAAGGTAGGAGTTGGAAGTACTTCTTTTGCTCAAATCAATTACGGGAGAAACCAACGTTTGAGTAGATCCCGCCGGTGCATTTCTTGCTGTAAATCTGGCCATTGCACCACCTGAATATGTAGTTACAGCCGGCGTAGCACCAGCATTTGCAGCGGTTCTGCGCGACCATCCAGCACCTGGACCGCCTCCACCGATAGTGGTCCAACCTTGTGGAGGGAATGTGGCACCTTCAAAACCTTCTCCTGTGGTGGTTTGGGCCAAAATTAGATCGACGAACAGCATAAAGAATGCTGTTAAAAGGATCATTTTTGAGTTTTTCATAGCTATTTGATTATGTGTTGTGATATTTTTATTAAAGGTTGATATAAATTAATTTCAGGTGTGGTTATTGTAAGTGTTGATGGATGTAAATTAACTTTTAGGTGTGGTTATTGTAAGTGTTGATGGAGGTAAATTAATTTTTAGGTGTGGTAAATGTAAGTGCTGATGGAGGTAAATTAACTTTTAGGTAAAATTGTTGAATTGAGTTCAGATCGCGATATGTTGTGTTGTTTTGGGTCTATTTAAGTTGATTTCACTTAAATTTCTGAAGCTACTAATTCTTTTGACCATCGAGTAATAGTATAGTTCCTTTTTCAGTAAGATTCCTAAATCCCGTAACAGAAGAATCAAAAGTAAGGTTGATTAAATAAGCATACATTCCAGTTGGCAACGGTTGATTCATGTATGTGCCATTCCAACCTTCACTCAAAGGCCCGCTGAATACACATTCTCCCCAGCGATTATAAACACTCCAAGTACCAGATTTAACAGCGCAATTGTTTCCGTAGTCGTCAACAAACATGGGACGGACTTCATCATTAACACCGGGACTACCCATGGGAGTAAATGCATTGGGCATCCACATTTTACAGTCGCAACGAACCGAAAACACATTCACTGTATCAAGACGTGTACCACAGGAGTTATAGGTTTCAAGAATATAGACACCTGTTTGAGAAACTCCAATGTCTGGAACTTTTATGCCGTTATTCCATCGATACTTAAAATTTCCACTAAACTGATTGCCTTTGATCACGTACACTTCTCCTTGGCAAAACCACACATTGTCCACCAATCTTTTCACGGGTGTGGTATCCAACAGAATATTGAAGGTGTCGGTGTAAGAACCACAGTAATTTGAAACGGTGATATTGTATTTTCCGGGGTAGGATAAGGTTCTTTTTGGCGATGTATTAAAATCATACCAAAGATAACTCGTGATATTGGGTTGAGTCCAATCTACATTCCATTTCACTGGGCGAGCACAAAAAATAGTGTCTTGTGCTAACGAAGCCAACGGAGGGTAAACCAATCGGACATTTACTGTATCGAAAACGGTTCCACAGGCATTTGAAACTTTGAGAATCACGTTTCCAGAACCAAACCACGTTTTAGGTACAGTGGTATCTTGATCTGGCCAAGTGTAGGTGGACGTCCATTGGCGAAGAAAATCAAATACAATGGATTTTGCGGCACAAATTGCTGTATCTGGCAATTGTGGCGAAACGGGAGGGGGTATTACTTTTAAACGAAGAGAATCTACTCGACTACCACAATCATTTTTGGTATCAATCCAATAGATTCCTGCTCGCGTAAATGTCCGAGTAGGAAGCGTACTTCCATTATCCCACACATATTTAGACCCTTTTTGAGTTAAATCAACAGAATAGCTAAACGATACATTGCAAAACGTGGTGTCTTTTATTTTGGGTTTTACGGGTGCGGTGGCCTGTATGACTTCTACGGTATCCATTCTCGAGCCGCAGGCGTTGGATGTAGTCAAATAATAGGTTCCACTGTTTGTAAAGGTGCGTGAACCACTTCCAGAACCATCACTCCATTGGTATGTCTCGGCAAGCGCCTGGGTGGCATCCACGTTTACCGAGGTTTGTCCTGGGCATAATAGTATTGGCGTTGTGGTGACTTTTATGGGAAGGGGGCAAGCTTGAACACAATTTGCAAGGGTATTGAAGTTGATAGAGTTGGTGTCAAAGGCAAGATTTGAATGGGAGTTAAGATTGTTTTCTGTGTAAGTGGACGTATTCCAAGTCCACGTGGCATTGTTGCTGCCGAGGGTAACATTGTTGGCACCACAGTTTGAATTACATGGACTATTTATCATGAAATTTCCATGGACTCCAGCTGCATTATCAACACCTAAAGTGGTTAATCCGCCTTTTTTTAGGAAATCAAAGTTTCTGGCATTGGCAAAGCCAGTGAAACTTGTATTCCCGTTAGAAAGCAGTTTTGAATTGGTAATATTGGTACCGGTTGCAGTATCGAGTTGGAAAACTTGAATTCGGTTGGTAGTAAAAGTTTGAACGGTTGTACTCAACCAAAGTGAAGCCCCTTGCAAAAGGATATGTTGACCATTTTCTTGGGTGTTATTTGTGCCAATTACACGGTTCCATTTGATATTTCCCGACGGGTAAAAAGCGGTTACCAGTGCATTTGCGGTGATCCCTGTACCTGAAGTTCCTACTGCGTAAATGGTTCCGTTAGGACCAACAGTAACCCTCGAAAATTGATTGGTACCATTGGTTTGGCCCTTCCAAATTTGTCTGATAGTACCTGAATTATTTAAGAAAATAGCAAACGGATATGTTTGGGTACTACGACACCAACCAGTAATTACCCATTCATTTCCATAGCGTGTTGCGCCAAGGGCATGATGTTCGGTATTATTTAGGTCGATACTTTTCGACCATGAAATAGTGCCGGTGCTGTCAAATTGGGTAATAATGATGTTGCGTTTTCCTGAATATTGACTTCCTTCGCCAACGGCTAGTAGGGTGTTTGAATTGTGCACATAAACGGAATTGTAAATATCGGAATTGGTATTTCCAGTTCTAGAATAGGAAGGGGTGGTTTTTGTCCATTTCAGTTTCCCATCCCCCGAAAAAAAGCTAATAAATCCTAAACTTGCACCCGATAAGCTAACACCCGTAGTTGAGCCAACAACCACTATAGAACCGGTTGAAGTAGTTTGAATATCCATTATTTGGTCGTTGTTATTAGCGCCCAAGGTGCCGAAACGGATGGCCCGAATAAACTTACCTGTGTCGTTGTAATGTAGGAGTAGGGCGTCGGAATGATTCGCACTTCCTATGTTGCCGTAGGCTCCAATCCATGCGAAATTTTCGTGGTTACTGATAGCACGGGTATTCATGGATTGAAATTGCCGAGTACCGGTAACTACCTCGTTCCAATTGATGTACTTGCGTTGGATAAAGGGATAGCAAATGTTTTGGGCGAAGCTATTCAAAGACAAAAGAGTTAGCAACATAAAACTCCTTGTTTTGGGCGAAGAAATAGCGGTTTTAAATGGTCCAATTAAGTTAAATTCAATCATTTGAAGTAATAGACGTGCAAAGTACTTAAATAGTTTAGTCTATTTGTTATTTATGTCAGAAAAAAAATCATCATGTCTGAATAATGACGATTTTGATAGGATAATTTTAACTAAACTAAAGAAACTTTTAGTAAAAATTTGTGGTGTTACTGATAAACAAAACAACCCAGCGTAGCTGGGTTGTTTGAATCTATTTATGATTGAATAATTAGGAGGAATCAAAAGTTGGAAAATTTCCTAAACTTTAGTATATTAATTTGTTAAGGACTAACTAAATTGATGCTAATATTGAAATAAAGTGGGTTGGTCAATGAATTTGTCATCACATAAGGCGCGTCAGATAAAAGTCCGAACGCTCTGTAAATCTCATTACCATTTTGCAAACGATCTACATCATACCGGTAGTTGATTCGATATCCTGCTTGAACTGAAAGCCAAATAAAATCCTTTAATGAACATTCGTACACCATACGCAAACGAATTTCTCCTCTGCGTATTTCTAAATCTTCTGGACGGTAATTAGCATTTCTATACAATCTGTAGGATTGGCCTTCCAACTCGTATCCGGCGAAAATCATATTTCTCGGGTTGATGGTTCTTCTCACGTGAGCACGAGCAGGGAATAGAATTTCTGAACCCCATTTGTTTTGTGCATCGGTGGAATTAAACATGATAATCGGAATGTAGTTCAGTTCTCCTACTCGGTAGGTTCTAGCCAAACCAACTCCCCATTGTTTGCGTTCTGAAGGACGTTTTCCGAAAACCAGAGCCGCCGAGTATTTTAGATACTTGGCAGGCATGAGATTCCAATCGTAGTCACCGCTCAGGTCAGCAGATCCCTGAAAAAGTAGGAAATTGGTTTCATTGAAGGGTTTAAAAATAGTGGTGTTCAATCCCATAGTTCGCAAACCGTTTTTAGACAGTTCTGTAGCAAGGTCATTTGAAGGCTTAACGACACCACTTGTAATTTCAGGCTCCATTCCGGAATAGCTTGTTTCCCAATAATTGGCGCCCATTTGCCACACAATATTGGTTTTGGAAATTACCGGGATATTGCAGTTAAAGCGCAAACCACTGGAATTTCCAACTTTGTACTGCATTGAATCGAATTTCATGGAGTCGCCAATTACGTTTGTTGTCAATTTGCCTAAGTTCATTTTATAGGCGGCTTGGTAATCGAATCCGATTCCAATAAGTTTCTGAGGACTGATTCCTTCAATCTTCGGCGAGCAGTAGCGTTTTGCACCAGATGCAGCAAACCCAACATCGTCGTACTGCGAAAAATCTTCTTCTTCAGTTGTTTCTGGGGATGCTTTTGCGGTATCGGTTTGTGACCAACCTGAGAGGGAATATCCCCCGAAAAAGGATAAAAATAAAAGAAACAGTAAAGAATTACTGGATTTTTTGAAGTTCGTCATGGAAAATTATTTCTTAGCCTTAACTTCTAAACGTTTCCAAATATCTGTTCTTCCCAACGCGGAAACACCAATATAACCTCTTATTTCGAGTGTGTTGTTGTCGGTCATTTTTATGGTACAGCTGTAAGTACTACCGTTCAAAGGGTCGTAAATAGTGCCCTCGTTCCATTCGTTATTTCCAGCATAAACGAAATCCTTCAAGTTTCTGTAACCTTTTAAAGGTACATTTTGGAGTGCTGGATCGGGATTGTTTTTATCGGTTTTAGGTTGTTTGGTAACTGGGTCATTGGGTTCTTTTAGCCAAACAATTTTTCCGTAGTATTTGGATCCGATTTTTTCCACTTTTACGCGGGCTCTACCGTTGCTGGGCTCCCACACGCCGATTAAACGGTCGCCAGCTGCGTCTTGATTTACGAAGGAAGTGAACAATGTGGTCATGGCCACCAACAGGGTAAAGAATAATGATTTTCTCATATTTGAATAAATTTTATTTTGTTGTAAACTTTAAGATTGATTGAGGGTATTGCATTTGGATTCATTACTCTATATCCAAGCTATGGTTGATTTTGAGTAATTTCTAGATTAATTGAAAATTAGTTGGGTCTGAATTTTAGGTTTTTCTCAGAATTGAAAACTTAGTACATGTGTATTATTTGTAATTTACATCAAAGACCAAATCTGCCTTGAAGGTCATGTTGGCTTCAATGTCTTCTTTCAGGTCGGCATCCAAAACAATATAAAACTGTTTTTCGGAGAAGAATCCATCGGCTTTAGCTTCTGCTGAGGGTTTTAGTTCCACCATTTTAGATGAAGCGGGAACTGGATTGAGTAGTGCCAACTCTTGCATTTTTACATCTTTATTGTCGGATGCTAAACTCAAAACAAACGAATTAATTATATCGAAGTTTGTAGCCGAATCGGTACTTGAAATTTGAGCGCTTTTTAATGAAGCGGAAGAAATTTTAGCACCTTCTTTGTATTGGTCGCCTAATAATGTTTTTAAATCTACTTTATAAGTATATTGAGCTGGGTTGGATCCAGAATACAAGGGACCTTCAAGGGTGAATTCAATATCTTTAAGAGTAACAGTTTGATTTTTTTCGTTGGATGAACAACTGTTAAAAACCACAACACAAGCTACAAATGCAGCAATGGAAAGAAAAATGGAACTGTAAATTTTTTTCATAGGGGGCAATTTAAACGCTAGATTTTAAATGCAAAAAGTTTGGGGTTAAATTCTTTACGGAAAATTGCAAAAAGCTAAACAAAGATTACGGAAAAATACAAAATAGTATTATTTGGTTGTGCTAGAACAGTTCTACTTGTGTGATATAGTGGTTTTAGTTCGTTCAATTTTGAAATTTACTCAATTTGTATATTTGATGTTTAAACAAATTCTCTGTGTACCTTTGTACTTTAGAACAAATGCAAGATCAATTGAGGTTTTCAATTTCGGTTTCCAAGCCGGAAAATCTGCCGGATTATGAATTAATCGACTCGGGTAATTTCGAAAAGTTAGAACGTTTTGGTAAATGGGTTTTAAGAAGACCAGAACCTCAAGCAGTATGGGAAAAGAGTTTGAAAGACTCGGACTGGGAAAAACAAGCACACGCATCGTTTTTTCGTAAAAACGCCGATCGTTTGGATGCAGATGCAGGGAATTGGATCGTGAAAAAAGGCGTTCCTGATCGTTGGATTGTACGTTACAAATCCGCCAATCTGGATTTTAAAATGCGTTTGGCTATGACCTCGTTTAAACATGTGGGAATATTTCCTGAGCAGGCCAATAATTGGGATTTTATTGCGCGAAAAATTCAGGAGTTGAAGAAAGGATCTGATAAAGTAGAAATTAAAGTCCTCAATTTATTTGCCTACACAGGTGGCGCATCTTTGGCTGCGAAACAAGCCGGTGCCGATGTTACTCATGTTGATAGTGTAAAACAAGTGGTTTCTTGGAGTCGAGAAAATATGGAAACTTCGGGATTAGACGGAATCCGTTGGGTCGTAGAAGATGCATTTAAATTCGTGCAACGCGAAGTAAAGCGAGGCAAAAAATACCAGGGAATTATACTAGATCCTCCTGCCTATGGAAGAGGTCCCGACGGGGAAAAATGGGTTCTAGAAAAGCAAATCAATGATCTTTTAAAAATGTGTTCTGAGCTATTAGTGCCGGATGGTTTTTTTGTTATAAACCTATATTCTCTCGGATTTTCTGCTTTGATTACCCAAAATTTAATTCGGGCGCATTTCTCAGGTGTTAAGCAATTTGAAAGCGGGGAATTGTACCTTCAAGACAACTTTGGTAAAGCGTTACCTTTGGGTACTTACTTGCGTTTTTAATGCTTATTTTTATTTAGAATAATTAAAAATAAGGAAAATAATCCTTAAGTTTGCGGCTCCATGGGTCGTTTTGTGGTTAGTGAGTACATTCGAATAGAGGTTTTTCGGGGGATAGATGTTTCTGCTAAAAATTTTATTGCTGCTGAAGATTTTTCCATTCAGAATCCCATTGCCCAAATTAAAGTCTCAAATAACAATTCCTTGCCTTCGATTTCGGCATTGTATCGAGAACAATTTCATTCAACGTCGTTTATTTTAGGAGAACGAGATGGTTGCTTGGAAATGGTATTTCGCGTACACCCTGATAATTTTTTATTTGATTTAGAAGGACGGTCGTATCAAATTCATGTGATTTTTGAACCC
>CAZQFZ010000019.1:15808-18373 GCA_964592635.1 uncultured Rhizobium sp. | reverse complement strand
AGGCTGTTGATGGATTGTTTGGAATTGAGTGAACGTATTGCGCCAATTTGCGATGCATGTAGTTTTTTGGACAAAAATGAGTCTTCAGATAAAGTTTTGGAAGCGATGAATTTCATTCAACGAAATTTCAGAGAGAGTATTACCATTCCTCAAATAGCCAAAGAAGTAGGTATTAATCAGTGCTATTTAAAGAAAGGATTTAAAGAAATGTATGGAAAAACCATTTACACAATGGTGCAATCCTTGCGAATGGAATTGGCGCATGAATTATTGAAAAAAGGGTCGTTGAATATTTTGGAAATCGCATTGGAAGTAGGTTATACCAATGCTGCATCCTTCAGCACAGCATTTAAGCAATTTTATGGATATTCGCCCCAGCAATTGCGAACACATTAGTGGAAAGCGGGTCTGTTTTCCCGATTTCTGAATCGAATTTCCCATTTGATAAAATTAAGCAATATTCAAGGGGGTAATTTTGTATCAAATTATGAAAACACTACTAATTAAAGCTGGGGTTGCACTGCTATTTTCAATTCCAATTAGCGCTATTGCTCAAAGCGGAATGACCGATACATTTCGATTCCAAACCGTGGATATTTTAACCCAGGCCAATCAATATAAATTGGATTCAGGGTATGCTGTAGGTAAGATGATGTTGAAAGATTTAGAAAATCCTCAGGTTTACAACACCATATCTAAGAAAATTTTATCTGATCAAGTAGTAACTAACTTGAATGACGCATTGAAAAATGCTACCGGCGTAGCTCGATTGTGGGAATCAACGGGTCGCAGTGGTGACGGAGCTGAATATTACTCCATGCGAGGATTTTCCGTCCAACCAACCATGATTAACGGAATGCCGAGCTTGAATAATGGCTCAATAGATCCTGCAAATATTGAAAGTGTAGATGTAATCAAAGGTCCATCAGGTACATTATACGGAGGAGCAGTGATTTCATATGGTGGATTAATAAACATAAATACAAAACAAGCTTTCGATCGTTTTTCGGGGGATGTAGGATTGGTTGCTGGAAGTTATGGGTTGCAACGATCAACGATGGATGTAAACTTACCCCTTTCCCAAAAAATGTTTATTCGTTTGAATGGCAGTGTTCATAGTCAAGGAAGTTTCCAAGATGCTGGATTTCAAAAAAGTGTATTCGTGGCTCCTTCGGTTTTGTTTCAGGCTAACAAGCGTTTGACCTTTTATGTTAACGCATTGTATAAAGAATCTCTGGGGGATAATGCTCCTATGCTTTTTTTTAATCTATATGCTCAATTGAGTTTCAACGACTCTAATACTTCAGAATTTGATCAAATTTATACGCGTAGTTTTACTTCTAACGATCTATCTATCAAGAATGCACATTCCATGATTCAAGGGAAAGCTCTGTATCAAATTTCTACAAACTGGAAGTCTCAAACCATAATTTCAAGCACACAAACTCAGTCGAATGGTTATTATCATTATTTGTGGGATGCTAGCAACGGCGGTGATTTTACCCGTTATATTAGCAAAGCGGCTGGTGAAACTCAATCCTTAGGTATTCAACAAAATGTTAATGGTCAGTTTAAGTTAGGCTCTATCAAAAATAAGATGCTCATCGGTTTGGATTATTTCCAACGTGAAGTAAAGAATTATGGTTACGCTTGGGTGGCAAATGGTAAGGTAAATGTAATAAAGGATACAGATAGCGGAATTCTGAGTGCCGGATATGTGGATCAGTTGGTTAATGGGAGGAATCCTTCTATTTCAACCGTGAAGACTGAAACTCGTAGTGCTTATGTATCGGATGTGATTGAAATCGTACCAAAACTTTCCTTCTTAGGATCATTGAGATTAGATCATTTTAGCGGACAGCCGACCATTTGGTCGACAGAAAAATTCAGTCAAATATCATTATCGAATCGATTAGGTTTAGTTTATCAGCCAATTAAAGATCAAATTTCTTTGTTTGGAAACTATATGAATGGATTTTCTCAGGTGGATCCGGCAATGGTTGCGGAGATAGATGGAAGTAATCCGCGATTAAAGATATTCAAACCAGAGCAAGCAAATCAATATGAATTTGGTGTAAAAACGAATTGGTTAAACAAGCGTTTAGCAACTACAATTAGTTACTACAATATTGATGTTACCAATGTAGTAATGCCGGATCCGGATAATCAGAATAACAGTGTACAAGGTGGGAGCATTAAAAGCAACGGAGTTGAAATCAGTTTAACGGGTAAAATATCGGAAAATTTGAGCATTGTTGCTGGATACAGTGTGAATAATGCAGAGGTAACCAATGATGATTCGTTTTCCGGGTATTTAAATATGCGTCCAGAAAGTGCTGGACCCTCTCAAATGGGGAATGTGTGGTTGCAATACAATTTCAATCAAGGTATTTTCAGTAATTGGGGTTTGGGAATTGGAGGAAATTATGCAAATCGACATAAAACACTGAATCGCAGTAATATTGGTACCTACGAACTGCCTTCTTATGCTATTTGGAATGCTGCAATTTCGTATACTGCTAACGGTTATAGTCTGGTGTTAAAAGGTGATAATCTTTTGAATAC
>CAZQFZ010000019.1:0-15708 GCA_964592635.1 uncultured Rhizobium sp. | reverse complement strand
TTTGAAAAAGGTTCAATTGAAAAAATACTATAGATTGTTGCACGGCACGCTCGGATTAATATCCGGGCTGGTTGTGTTTGTCTTGGGTGTAACAGGCTTTTTATATTCTTTTGAGAAGGAAATTCAAGAATATACTCAAGACTTTCGTTTTTTTGAAATTGCCAATCCAGAATATCAAGGGGAGGAATTACTGCCTTCACAATTGATTGAAATAGCTCATAAGAAGTTGCCGAATCATGAAATTCATTCAGTTAAATACCTAAAATGGCAACCTGAATTGAATCTTCAACAACAAAAATGGAATCAACGCGCTGCAGAAGTAATTTTTTATCACAGTTCGCCTGATAGTACCTATTACTACAAGGTATTTGTGAATCCCTTTTCTGGTGAAGTCTTGCAGGTTCATAATATGTTGGAAGGCTTCTTTGCCTGGGTTTTAAAAGGTCATTTTTACCTGTGGTTGCCCGCAGAAATAGGAAAAGTGGTTGTGTCTACAGCAACACTTCTCTTTTTCTTCTTGATTTTTTTAGGGATGATTTTATGGTTTCCAAATCGGTGGACGAAATTTAAAAATTGGAAGTCGCGTATTTGGCTTCAATGGAATGGTACAACAAGGTGGCGACGAAAGAATTTTGATTTACACAGCATTATTGGCTTTTATTCCTTTTTAGGGGCATTTATTTTATCTATTACGGGATTGTATTATGGATATAACTGGTGGGCCATGATGTATTACAAATTACTGGGAGGAGATAAGGAAGTCTTTTTTGAGGTACCTAAGACAAATGAGACTGGGAATATCATGAAAACAGAAATAGTCGATTCTAATGTCAACAGAAATGTATTAGATCATATTTATTCTAGATATAAATCTCGATTGGATACTGGTGTAGATGTGATGATGGAAATACATCCACAAGAAGAAATAAATAAGTGTATTGAGGTTAGTTTTAATTCATCGTTTGTTACCTACGGAGGCTCAGATTACATATTTGTTCATCCAGAAAATCTTGAATCGCAAAAATTAGAAGCTGTTTATGGAAATAGAAAGGGTAGAACTTTTGCTGATAAAATGATGTTGTGGAATTACGATATTCATACAGGAGGAATTTGGGGATGGAGGGGTAAACTGATCATGGCTATTTTTAGTCTTTTGATAGCTACATTACCAATAACCGGGTTCTTGATGTGGTGGGGAAGGCAGAACAAGCCTTGATTTTTGGAATTTCGCATATAACATTCATATACTTTTTTGTACTATTGGAATAATTAGATTCTTTAGGGATGTGCATATTTTTTTTGTGAAGGCTACCAAAAATTGAGTAAAGCTCAAGTAGTTTTGCTTTTTTTATTATTACTTTTACAATAAAATTACGATATTTGACAAATCTGTAATTATCAGATTATGAACTATATACTTGTCTTTTTTCTTGCTGTGACTTCCTTATTCTCGCCTCAAGTAAATGGACAAGTGTCCAGGTATCTCGGAGGGGGTGTAGGTTTGGGAAGATACAACGGTGAAATTGGTTATCACGATTATTTATTGATGGTACCAATCAGTTTATCGAGTCGTCCATCGGTGTCATTATTGGGTGGATTTGAATTGGGCAAATATGTTCAATTAGAAGCAAATACTCATTGGCAAGGGTATTTCGGAGATAATCAATATTCTACCATCCCCGATTTTAAAAAATATTTAGAGGCTCGTGTTACGGGTAATAGTTTGCAACTCGGCAGTCAGTTGATTTTTAAATTGAAAAAATGGCCGTTTATTAAAATCGGAGGTGGAGCATTTTTTTTGTGGAACAGTTACACTACCGAAGGTAAATGGACAACCAATACCACTAAATATATGGTTAGAAATACTTCTCTAACAGCAATGGGCAGTATAGATTTGAAGAAATTGAGGTATTACGATAAATGGGAGTTAAGATACCGATTTGTGTACAACTTGGGAGATGATTTTGATGGTAAGCTCCTTGGTGTTATGGGAGATCATTTAACAGAATTGCAGTTGGTGTACACCATTCCTACAAAATTCATAAAGATGAAATGGAGCAATACCCCATTGTTAAGATCATCTAAGAGAGGAGGAAGCATCTGTCCTTCTTTTTGATTCTTTTTTCGATTAATGGAATTGATTCAATTAATTTGAATGTGATTCATTAATTTAACCTCGTTTCACTTAAAATCAATTATTATTTGACGAGGATTTTATAATTTGGGTTAAAATTCACCCACCCAGTATTAATCTGTTGTTATAAAAATCTTATGCTCTGATGAACAACGCGTTTAACTCTAAAAAACAGCGTTTTTTTGTTTATTTGTTTCCCAAAAAAAAATAAAAATGATTAACAGATGACAGTTTGGCATCATAAAACGATATAATTGTAAATATAAACAATATTGATATACACGTGTACCGACTTCTCAAAATTATATTGTTGTATTTAATCGTATTGGTCAATCCTGTTATTGGTCAAGTTTCCGCCTATGTTGGAGGAGGTTTTGGTGTAGGTAGGTACAATGGCGAAATTGGTTACAACGATTATTTGTTTTTAGTGCCGTTGAGTTTGAGTAGCCGACCGTCGATAAATGTGTTGTTTGGACTTGAATTGACGAAAAATATTCAACTCGAAAGCGTAGGTCAAATTCAGAATTATGAGGGAGATAACATATATAGTTCGGTTCGTGCATTACAACCTTTGGAAGCAAAGGTTTCAGGAATAAGTTATCAATTGGGTGCGCAAATTTTATATCAAGTGAATCAAAATCCCTACATTAAAGTGGGTGTAGGGTCTTATTGTTTGTGGAATTCCTATCAAACAAGAGGTGCTTGGGTTGGAAATTTCTCTGAAAATTTAAATCCGAGTTTAGGGTTGGGATTCATTGCGAGTTATCGCATGAAAAAGTATAATTTTCATGATAAATTAGAACTTCGGTATCGCTTTTTATACAACTTAGAAGATGATTTTGAAGGAAGAGCTTTGGGTGAAATGGGTGATAATATTTCTGAATTTCAATTGGTTTACACTATACCGAATCGGTTTATTCCACTTAAATTGAAGAACTCACCGCTTCCGCGTTTCAATCGCAGATCTCGCGGTAGGTGTCCTACATTCTAGGAGAGCAAATCTCTTTTTTCAGATTAATTTTTGCGATTTTTCATAAAATGGGTTTTTCAATTTGCAGAATTCATTTATTTTTTTGATGGAGGATGTTCTACTTTCGCATCGCGATGTAGTCAATTGTTATAGACGAGTCACATGAGAAATAGTTTTTTATCATGTTGCCATATTGAATGATATCTGCATCCCAAAAAACAACAAAAGTCATTTCGATTATGCCTAAACCTATCCCCAACCCAACCAAGAACCAAGCGATTATTCCCGATGTCGGACCACTGTACAAGCGGTTTTGGCAGTATCTTAAAGAACGATTCCCATTGCATTCCCACGGTGTGTTAATTGCTGCATTTAGTTTTAGCGCAATTGGTTACAGTCGACTTTGCCAGAATTTGGACGGTTTTATCGATTTGGATAAGTACTTAATTGCAGTATTTAATACCATTACACTCTTTTTTTTATTGCGAGTTTTTGATGAACATAAGGACGCTGAGGATGATGCAAAATTCCGGGTTGAGCTTCCAGTTCCAAGAGGATTGATTTCACTTAAAGAGCTAAAATATATTGGGGTATTCGTGTTTTTGCTTCAAATTTTTATTACCACCATTACTTACCCCTCGATGCTGTATTTATACGCCTTAGTTATTGGTTATTTGTTGCTCATGGGTAAGGAGTTTTTTGTTAAAGAATGGTTGAAGCGACATCCTTTTTGGTACGTAACTTCTCATATGTTAATTATTCCGTTAGTAGATATTTATGCCAGTGGGTACGATTGGCAATTGTCTAATCAATCCGCTCCATTTGGTTTGGTATATTTTTTCTGTGTTTCTTTTTTAAATGGAATAGTATTGGAAGTGGGACGGAAAATTCGCGATCCCAAAGATGAGAAACCAGGTGTTGAAACCTATTCATCTATGTTGGGGCCATCCAAAGCTTTGATTTTGTGGGTTTTTGTGCTTTTCGCAACCCTGATTTTTGCATTGCTTGCAGCGGATTTTGCTCGATTTTCTGGGGAAGTTCAGATTGCTTTAATTGCCTACTTTCTCATTACGTTGGTGGCTGCTTTTTTACATCATAAAAAACCATCTTCCAAAACAGCAAAGGGAATTGAGATAGCAAGTGGACTTTGGACCATTCTAATGTACTTAACACTTGGTGGAATTGTAACAGTAATGCAATGGTTATAAAAAATCACTCCGAAAATCAGCATGTAGTACCATGGAATTCAACTGATTCGAGCTACTTGAATTCGGAAATTCTGGGGGGAAAGGGGTTGAATTTGATGCTTTTGATCAAACACGGTTTTCATGTTCCGCCATTTTGGATTATTCGAGCAGATTCGCTTTTTGAATTATTTAAAGAAACGGATGTTCCTTCATTGGATTTTTTGGATTCGTGGATTTTTGAGGAACATTCGGCTACTCATTTCTCCGTACGATCCTCGGCAATTCGAGAAGATAGTTCAAATTTTAGTTTTGCTGGTCAATTCTGTACTATGTTGAATGTACCCGTAGCTGACTTGAAATCTGCTGTGATTCAGGTATGGAAATCCTTGAATTCGCCTTCCATTCGCAGTTATTGTGAAGAACATCAATTAGAATTACCTGACCGAATGGCTATTGTTATACAAGAAATGATTACTTCGGAAGTGTCAGGTGTGGCATTTGGTATCAACCCTGTAAACGGTAGGCGAGACGAAGTGGTAATATCATCGGTGTTTGGATTGGGTGAAGGTTTGGTAAGTGGTGAACTGGATGCCGACACGTATAGGGTGAATGAACAGAATACGGAGGTGAAAATATCTCCGAAAACAAAAAAACTTATAAGAGCCCAAAACGGTTCCACGAATTGGGTGCAAGTTGAAGAGGAGTTGCAAAATACATCCTCATTATCGGAGTTGCAAGTACAACAAATATGCGAAGTTTTAAAACAACTGCGCAAAGTGTACAAGCGCCCTCAAGACATTGAATTCGCCGTTGAAAACGGGGAGTTGTTTCTGCTTCAAACTCGTCCTGTTACTGCAATTAATCAAGTGGCCGATCCTCTGGGCGAAATGATTTTGTGGGATAATAGCAATATCATTGAATCGTATCCGGGGGTAACAACACCACTTACATTCAGTTTCATTGTAAAAATGTATGCATCCGTGTACGTGCAACTTTGTCGTTTGTTGGGAGTGAGTAAATCGGATTTGGAAGACAATGCAGTGATTTTCGAAAACATGTTAGGACTAATTCGAGGGCGGGTTTATTATAATTTACTCTCATGGTACAAGGCATTGGCTTTGCTTCCAGGTTATCATTTAAATGCTGAGTTTATGGAGAAGATGATGGGAGTGAAGGAGCGATTTGAGTTGAAAAATCTTCCCCAAAGAACCAAATGGACGGAGCGATTCAGGGTGTTGATTATGTTGAGATCTATGTGGAAGAATTTGCGACAATTGCCTCGCATGCGTATCGATTTTCAGCGTGAATTTCAGGGGGTTATGGATGAGTACAATAGCATTGATTTGTCCAGTAAATCGGCACATGAACTGATGGAATTGTATTTGAAATTTGAGAAAACACTGTTAAAAAAATGGAAAGCACCGTTGGTAAATGATTTTTATGCTATGATTTATTTTGGAGTGTTGCAAAAATTGGTGGATAAATACCAGCTTCCTTCGGGTATTCATAATGATTTGCTAAGCGGTGCTGAGGATATAATTTCCACGCAACCCATAAAACGGATGGAAATAATGCGTGATGCGGTACTTGAAGATACGGCATTAACTGATTTATTTCACGAGAAATCTGCGGAAGAATTGATGGATTTAATTGCTGTTTTCAATCCTCAGTTGCAGAATTTGTTTTGGGATTATTTGCATAATTTCGGCGATAGATGTGTAGGGGAGTTGAAGTTAGAAACCATTACATATAAGCAAGATCCCATCATGTTGATGCAATTATTGCAGATGTATGTGAAACAAGGCAAATTAGAATATAAGTCGTTAAATTTAAGAGAGGTAGCAGAGAAAAAAGTAAATGAGCGTCTGCGAGGATATCCCCTCCGAAGAAGGTTGTTTCAATTTGTTTTGAATAGAACGAGAATTTTGGTCAGTGCCAGAGAGAATTTGAGATTTGAACGTACACGAGGATTCGGGAAGGTACGGGAAATTTTCTTGTGTTTGGGGGATGTTTTTTATTCTGAGGGTATCATTTTGGAGCCGAGAGACATTTTCTATCTTACTCAAAATGAGGTGTTTGATTTCATAAAAGGCACTTCGGTTACTCCTGAAATTTCTGAATTAATTGAATTCAGGAAAAGTAAATACAAGGAGTATGAACGCAGTCAAACTGCCGAAAGAATTCGCACACATGGGATGGTATATCACGGAAATGTGTTTGCTTCAGCATTGAAATTCAATATAATGGAAGGTGATTTACAAGGAGTCGGTTGTTGTCCGGGAGTGGTAAAAGCCCAAGTGCAAGTGGTAAATGATCCCAAAGAAGTAGTAGATTTAAGAGGTGATATATTGGTTACGGCCTCCACGGATCCGGGTTGGGTTACCTTGTTCCCCAATGCAAGTGGAATTTTGGTAGAAAGAGGATCTCTTTTGTCGCATAGTGCAATTGTTTCACGCGAATTAGGAAAGCCATGTGTGGTTGGGATAACAGGTTTGTTGAGTTGTTTGAAAACGGGCGATTGGGTGGAAATGGATGGAAGTACGGGTTGTGTGAAAGTGTTGAAAGAGGGTCGTGAAATAACGCAAAATTGAAAAAGTATGAGCAACAAAATGGATCGAGTAGAAGTAAAATCGATGAATGCGGATTTTAATATTATACGTTATGCCAACGTATGGGAGGATCCACGGGTATTGTTGAAAGCGGTATATAACCGTGAACCACGAGGCCGTTATCTAAGCGTGGCTTCTGCAGGCGATAATGTATTTGCTTTGCTCACTTTAGATCCAGAAACAGTAATTGCAGTAGATGTAAGTGCGGTACAATTATATCTTTTGGAATTGAAAATGGCTGCAATTTCACAGTTAAATAGGGAAGATGTATTGGAGTTTTTGGGTTATCGCAATTGCCAAAATAGGGAGGAGGTTTTCGGAAAAATCAAATCGAAAATGTCCGAAAGTGCCCAATTGTATTTTGAAAAGAATGTCGCAACATGGAAGCAAAATGGTATAATACATTCCGGTAAGTTTGAAAGATATTTTCAGTATTTCTCAAAATACATTTTGCCATTGATTCATTCATCGCGAACAATTGAAGAATTGTTTCAACGTAAATCGGCCGACGAACAGCGTGCTTTTTTTGAAAAAAAATGGAATTCAAGGCGTTGGAGGTTGATTTTTCGAGTGTTTTTCAGTAAGTGGGTAATGGGACGATTGGGGCGTGATCCAGAATTTTTGAAACAAGTAACCATTTCAGTATCGGAGTTTATTCTTCGTCGTGCAGAGCAGCAGATTTCCTCGATTGAAGCACAGAGTAATCCTTTTTTACGATACAATTTAACGGGAAGTTTTGGTGAATTACTACCATTTTATCTTTCTGAGGAAAACTTTGGAGTAATAAAGAGTAGATTAAATCGCATTCGGCTTCATTGTGGTTATGCAGAAGATGCGATTGAGCAATACGGGAAATTTGACGGAATGAACCTCAGCAATATTTTTGAATATATGCCGGAACAATTATTTCGAGAAACGGCAATTAAGTTGAGCAACGGTTTGAATCCCAACGGTAAAATGGTTTATTGGAATTTGATGGTGAGAAGGCGATGCTCTGAAGTGAGTGAATGCAAACAAATTCGGGAATGCCAAACTGAAATGCAAGAACTTCGGAGTAACGATTGGGGTTATTTTTATGAGGGAGTCGTGGTGGATCAGTTTGTAGAAATTCAAGAAATTAAATTAGATGCCCTAAAAACCAAATTCGAATGTATGGGTGGTTTATCATCTGTTGTAGCCTATCATAATTCGCAAATTGAGAAGGGGCGAACCCTGATTTTAGGAAATTATTATTGTGATGAAAAACACGCGAATTCAGGATTGCATTTGTTGAAATATTGTGTTGATTGGGCAAAGGAACAGGGCTTTGAATCGGTTGTTGGGCCTATGAACGGCAGCACTTGGGATACTTATCGTTTTAAAGTAAAAGGGCATCGAAATTTTTTGGGGGATCTTGAGCAGAATGATTTTTACATCAAACAATGGGAATGGGCAGGATTCCAACCCACTGAAAAGTATGTTTCTTCAATGGCAGTTGCGGTTGATTCTGATGTGAATGTTGATCGTTATCGTAAGCGACAGAAACAGTTAGAAATGTATGGCATTGTGTTCAGGAAACTTGATATGAATCGTTGGGAGCAAGAACTAAAACAAATTTATCACCTGAGTTTACGGGCGTTTAGGCACAACGCATTTTACACCCACATAGATTGGGATACTTTTTTGCAGCAGTATCAATCCAGAAAAGGGTTGCTTGATGCGAATTGGATTTTAATGGCAGAGGATACAATCAAGCAAGAATTGGTGGGTTTCGTTTTTTCTTATTTGGATCTTCTAAATGAAGCTGCATTAATTGTGAAAACCGTAGCGAGAAAGTCTGACTACAAATTCTCTGGTTTGGGTTTGGTGATGACAAATATTCTACATGAACAAGCTCAACAACAGGGTGTTCGCAACTTTATACATGCATTTATGCACCATGATGCGATTTCCAATAGTTGTTCTGAATCCATGAAAACGCAGGTGATTTCAGAATATTATTTGTACAGAAAAAATATTTGCACATGAATGTGATATTGTTTATTAGTTTGTAAATTGTTTGAAATAAATAACACCAGGAAGTTTCACCTTTTTGGATTTCGAAATATCATGCATACAAATACCTTTACAATACCCGAATTGCTTCAATATGGAAACGTTATTGAGCATTTTGAAAGAGCGGTATGTTTAGTGCCGGAAAGGATAGCCATTGTTGATAAGAATAATTCCATCACCTTCCAAGATTTATACATGCGTGTGATGAATGCACAAAATAAATTGGCGAATTCGGGTTTAAAATCAGGAGATCGAGTTTTGGTGTTTGTGCCCATGAGTATTGATTTGTACGTAGGTGTTTTGGCCTTGTTTCGAATGGGTTGCACTGCGGTTTTTTTGGATGAATGGTCAAGTATCAATCGATTAAAATTGGCTTGTAAAATAGCAGATTGTAAAGGGTTTTTAGGATTTCCTATTTCAAGAGTAATAGGGTTTTTTATTGGGGATATTCGTAAAATTCCTATTTGGGTGTCGTCTAGAAAGTTGGGACAAAAAGCACAATTCAGATCAACAACATTTCAAAAAATGAAATCGCATGAGCATACCAGTGGCACTGGTATGAGTTTAACTGAAATTCCATCCCCCGAACCCAAAAAAAATGATTTCGATGTAGAAAATGCTTATGGAGCACGGTTGAATCAATTGGTGGGGATCGAAAAAATAGGTAGAGCAAATGAAACGGCGTTGATTACATTTACTACAGGAAGTACTGGAATTCCTAAAGCAGCAAAGCGAACCCATGAGTTTTTGCATCAGCAATTCCTTGCATTGCATGGTACGTTGAAAACAGATAAAGCAGTGATAGATATGCCGGTTTTGCCGATTGTGTTGTTGATCAATTTGGGATTGGGAATTAGCAGTGTTTTGGTCAATTGGAATTCGAAGAAACCACGAAAATTAAATGTTCAGCATGTTCTGGATCGGATAAAGCAATTCGGTGTAAATCGGATTATTGCATCGCCTTATTTTATTGAACGCGTAGGTGAGTTTGTTTTGAAAAACGAGATTAAAAACACGGGAATTACACAAATTTTCAGCGGTGGAGCGCCGGTGTTTCCATCTTCTGCGAAGAATTGGGTGATGGCATTTCAAGAAGCTGATGTTCAGGTAGTTTATGGCAGCACGGAAGCAGAACCTATCTCCATGATTTCTGCGGTGGAATTGTCACAAACAGATGTCAGTCTTTGCCATGGATTATGTGTTGGAAAGATAGAGGAAGTAACTCAAGTTCGAATTGCACATTGGGAAACGGGACAATTGGTGGACTCGGGAGTGGTGGGAGAAATTTTAGTCAGTGGTAAACATGTTTTGAGGGAGTATTTTGGACCTAATTCGTCTAATTGGGTGGCTGAATCCAAGATATTTGAAGGAGATATTTGTTGGCATCGAACCGGAGATGCAGGATTTATAGGTCAGGATGGTAAATTGTATTTAGTGGGTCGTTGTTCGCAAATTATTCATCATGGTGATGGGGTTATTTATCCCTTTTTAGTGGAGGAGCAGCTTCGGAATCTGAGCGGAATTTCTGTAGGAACTGTGTTGCTTGTGGAGGGGAGTTTGATTTATTTCATAGAACTGAGTGAAGGCCTTGAATTGAATGAGGCGGTGCGGTTGCGAGTAGAGCAGCAGATAGAAGAATTGCACTTACCCCAAGGACAAGTTTTTTTCATACAATTGCCCCGAGATCCAAGGCATTTCAGTAAAATTGATTACGGCAAATTGAAATTAATGAGCAGAGGTGTTTGAAGGCATCCGGGTTGTAAAAAATTAGATATAACCGCAGGACGAAATGATTGAGCCCTTGCAATTGATGCCATAATAATTATAAGCTAAAATTATTGATTTTTACTAAAATTAAACTCGGTATTATGATATTTCCGTAATTTTCGAAGGTTTGATTTCGTTAAATTGCATCGGAAAATTATAAAATACCCTAAAAACAATGACACACAGATTGCGCTCTATTCAATTTTTTTTACCATTAGGACCTGCTGTTTTCGGCTTGTTGTTCCTGTTTTTCGTAAGTTCTTGTTCTACAGTGAATCAGTTAGAAATGGGTTCGGGTAAATTGCAGCCAGGTCTCTCGAAATCCAATGTTTCCAGTAGTTCTGCAGTACAGCAGTTGGCCAAAGCAGGTGAGTCTAACAAAAATGCAAAGAAACAGAATGCCAATTGGGATTTTGGTAGTTCAAAAGTGAAGGAGCAAGTAGAAACCCATTTAGAATCAGTTCTTTCCGGAAATACTCCAGCAGAAACCAAAGAAATATTAACTTCTTCCGAAAAAAATTCGATAGAAACTCCGGAGTTTTCAGCAGAATTAGGTTCGAAGAAAAAAGATATTCAATCGATTAAATCAAATAAGTTGAATTGTGCTGATGGGTCGATATTGGCGAATCGATTTTTAAACAACCAACTAAAAAACTTCCCCAAAGTAAAATATCCCCAAATAGCGAAAACAAAAAAACGAACTGGTCAATTACCAGGAGAGAGATTGGAAAAACCCAAAGACGATTATGTATCATATACATTGAAAATATTGGGTTGGCTTTCTATTGCCGTCGGTCCAATATGTGTTATTCTGATTGCATGGGCCTTGAGCGATTTGCTATCTGGTTTTGTGGAATTATTATTATTACTTGTTGTTATATTCAGTTTGATACCCATTGCCATTGGCGCCTTATATTTATTGGTTGCTCGATTGTATTTGCAATCAGGTAATCATGGTAATATGTTCAAAATTGGATTATTTATGGTTGCAATCTCTCCGTTGATCTGGTTGTTCCCACTCATTTATGGTACTACGTTCACATTTTTTGGGGTAATGTTGTTGATTGCTGGCGCTATTTACGATTTGATTAATAAAAATTCGTAAAGCAGGAGATATAGAGCATTTTGAATTGATTCGACCATTTTTCCATGTCGATAATCATGGCTTTTCTATCCATATTGTTTAAATCAATTCGCCCTTTTGGCCCATGTTGAATCTTTAAAAAATGCTCGCAGGCGAGATATCCGGCAGCGATAATAAGTTGGATTTCCCAACGAAAATGATTTTTACTTTTTCGAGGGATATTCGTCTTGTCAATGCATTCATACAAGTTGCGAACTTCATGCTTGAATGCTTTAAACATGGAATCGATATCGCCTTGGAAATGATGGGCTAAAGATTGTATGCCCTTTTGATAATCGTCGTAAAGATCAAAAATATCATCCATAAACTGTCCCACAACACCCAATTGGAAGAGCATTTCTGATTCAATTTCAGTGATTGGATTATCAATTAGGCTTCTAAAAACAAGGGCGCTGTATCCGCCTTTATTTCGAGAAATTTTAATGGCTTTATCCGAAGGAATGCTAGGGTTCGACAATTGTTTGCTGTCCCATTGCGACTGATACAATTGATGAAAATACGAATAGAATCGGTTTTTATCGGATACGTTTTGGTACACTAAACCAAGTAGATATTGATACGCGTGCACATCCGATTGCGGATTTTCGGAATGAGTGGAATTCGTAATTTGATTGAAAGGATGGGAGTGATTATTGAGTTTTTTGGAGGAGGAATGATGTGGTTGGAAATTCGATTGACATTCTTGAAGAAGTTGAAAAATTTCGGATTCTGAGTAATTGTGTTCGTCAAAAAAATCATCGAAAAACGGACCCGAGGCGCAAGCAAAGAGGGTAGCTTTAAATTCTGATTTGTTGAGTGATTTACCTAAATAACGTGCGATGGATTCATTGAGAACCACGTGAATGAGTGCGTATTGAGTAACTCGATGTTTGACTTTGGGATGGTTCAATTTCTGCAAACCAGAAACGGGCATTCTTTCATCTTGGAATACGGCTTGGAGTTCTTTGTGGATGCGATTTATAGTGGTAAATAAACGCGGTAAATACCCAAAATAGTAGGACAGTATGCGCAGCCGTGTAAACATGGTAGGTGGTAGAATTCCAAACAAATGTACGGTGAAATGAATGATTAATTTTGGGTTGAACAATCAAATTTACATATGGATTGTTAGTTTTGCTATTATGACAATACAAGTAGGAAATTTGGCGCCCAATTTTACATTGGTAAGTTCAGAAAACAAAGAGGTTTCATTGAGCAGTTTTCTTGGTAAAAAGGTGATTTTGCATTTTTTCCCAGCTGCATTTACTGGAGTTTGCACTACACAGCTCTGCACCGTTAGGGATGCAATTCACCTATATGAAAATGAAACTGCGACGGTATTAGCAATTTCTGTGGATTTGCCGTTTACATTAGCCAAATTCAAAGAGGATCAAAAATTGAATTTTACGTTGTTGTCGGATTTTAATAAAGAAGTTTCTAGAGCATACGGTGCAATTTACGAAGATTGGATTTTGGGATTAAAGGGGGTATCGAAGCGTGCTGCATTTGTGATCGACGAAGAAGGTAAAATTGCATATATGGAGGTTTTGGAAAACGCGGGAGAGTTGCCCAATTTTGAGAGTATCAATGCCGCATTAAGATAAGGGTTGAGAAATTTTAGGTTTAGGAGTTGTATGACTCCAAAATGGATGGATTAAATTTTTGCCCGGTTAATAAACGGACAGGCCTTGGGACTGCCCAGTCATAATTTTTACAGGTTTGGAAACTGTTGGGTTTGGCCAACTGATTGGGTATTGTTTAGGATGGATAATTACACGTATTTTTCGTCCTTTTTTTGCTTAATATTGTAAAAAAAACAAGAGTTTTATGAATAATATTAAGCTTAAAAATCAATTTGAGAAAATGGGAATAGCCATAATTCTGAATGTATTAGTTATGGCTATTTTTTATTTTTGGTTAACTGGGAAATTAAGGGAAAGCGAATATAAACAAACCCAGATAGGTATAATAGTTGCTTCCGTTATTGAGTTGGGATTTGTAATTTGGTATATTTCGTGGTGGTTCATTACGGCAAATTGTTTCATATCGCCCAATGACATCAATGAATTGCATACATCTCCCATTGATAATACCATAAAGCCAGTTTCGACCTACAAGCAGTTAGGTGTATTTATTGCATCGGCGGTTGTTGGAATCATTATTTCCATGGTAATTACCAAGTTGGTTCATACTGCTTTTGTCAATATGGAGTCGGTTGATTTTGAAAGTTTCGAATTTTTGTACTTTTTCCTTATGTCGGTAATTCCGTTTCTATTGGGAAATTTAGCGAGTATATCATTGCTATTTATCCTCAACAAAAACAAAAAGAATCGATACTATCAATCCATGGCTATGGGTATTTTATTTTTAGTATTGGGTTTGTACTTATTATTACATTCTCCCGCCCCCAATAAATCAGAAATGATATGGATGTTGGTGATTCTGACTCCTACATTTACATTTCTGCCTTATCTCGTGAAGTACAAAACGTTGAAATACAAATAGAAGTGAAATCGCAAAAGTTTTAATTTAATATTAAGCTTAGGAATATCATGCAAAAGGCTTTAGGACAAATGAGCATCCATAAGTTTGAAACCCTACAAAAAGTTTTGGATAACACTGTTGACCAAAAAAATGTGTTCGGGACGTCTTTTGCATTCATTCAAGATAATTTTACTTGGCAAGGGTCATCTGGAAATTTATCTATTGATCAGCCCTATTTCATTGCTAGTACGACCAAACTTTTCACTACTGCCATAATCCTCAAACTCCGTGAAGAAGGAAAACTGAATTTGGATGATAAAATTGGAGAGTATTTAGAAAATTCAATTTTATCGGGACTACATATATACAAAGGAAAGGAGTATTCAAGGGAATTAACTATTAAAAATCTACTCGCTCATACGTCTGGACTTCCTGATTATTTTCAGGGTAAAGCAGCTAACGGGCGAAGTTTGGAATTGGATATTAAGAAAGGGAACGACCAATTTTGGACGTTTGAAGAAGCGATTGAAAGAACCAAAGGAATGGTTCCTCTTTTTGCTCCTGGTGCCAAAGGGAAAGCCAATTATTCCGATGCGAATTTTCAACTTTTGGGTAAAATTATTGAGAACATAACTCACAGATCTTATTCGGAAAACTGTCAAGAAATGATTGCTAAGCCATTAGGTCTGACGGGAACTTATTTATATCAAGACTCAACAGACAAAACTCCGAAGACCATGTATTACAAAAATGGAGAGCTGAACATACCAAAAGCAATGACTTCTTTTGGTGCTGATGGTGGTATAGTTTCGACTTCGAGAGATATGCTTATCTTTATTCAGGCATTTTTTACAGGAAAATTATTTCCATCAAACTACATTATAGAATTACAGGAATGGAACAAGATATTTTTTCCGATGGAATCAGGGATTGGTATTCATTTATTTAAACTTCCCTGGATTTTTAATCCTTTGGGTTCAGTTCCATACTTTATTGGACACTCTGGACTTTCAGGAGCTTTGGCATATTATAGTCCTAAAGAAAACCTTTTTATTGTTGGAACGGTAAATCAAATTGCACATCCTGAAATTTCCTTTAAGACCATGATAAAATTAACACGTGAAATTCTTAAGAGATGAAAAGTGCTTTTGATTTTACACTCGCAGGGATTAGCTGCATTTGGCTTGGCTGAATAGGACTGTTTAGTCCTGCAAGTGCAAAAGTCCATCGCTACGCGCTGGCTTTTTTTGTAACTTTTCACTCACTTACACTAGCGGGTAGATTCGTTTAAAGCCACAAAAAAAGTCCCCAACATTCGTTGAGGACTTTTGCTTTTGATCGTGCACTCGTAGGGATTCGAACCCCAAACCTTCTGATCCGTAGTCAGATGCTCTATCCAA
>CAZQFZ010000018.1:0-30076 GCA_964592635.1 uncultured Rhizobium sp. | reverse complement strand
TTTGTTGAAGTAATTTTACCACCGAATAGACGCATGGACAAACCGAAAGTTGTAATTGATTACGCCAAGCTCACTCCCGAGTTGAATGAGCTTTTTAATGAAACGTATCCTAATGGTATTGTGGGACATACAATTCGTTATCCCAATTCTAAGGGAGAAATCGTTACTTCAGTGAGATTGGAAACCGATGATAAAATTTACTTGGTCAAGTTAAGCACTCGTGCCAAAGAGGTTTTGTCGGACGAGGATCTCGATGAATTAATTCGTCCTTTATCTAAAGGTACTGGCGAAGAAGAAGAAGAAGAAGAAGATTCGGATGCCATAGTTGCAGATTCTGAATCGGAAGACGATGATGAATAATCCTATTGCATTAATTACCGGAGCGAGTCGAGGTATTGGCAAAGCCATTGCATTCGAATTCGGAGCCAAGGGATTCGACTTGGTATTATCCTCTAAGAAGGTGGAAAATTTATTGTCAACTCAACAAGAGTTGCAACAAACGTATCCGAGTATTACGGTAGATTGCTTTGCTGCTGATTTGTCAACGGAAAAAGGATGCAACGATTTGGTTAACTATTTTACTAAAACGTATTCGCATTTGAATGTGTTGATAAACAATGCGGGCATGTTTTTACCCGGTACTTTGATGGAAGAAAATAGTCAACAAATGCAATTTCAATTGGATTTGAACTTCTTTTCTGCCTACCGAATTACACAAGGATTGTGGGGATTGTTAAAAACAACGCGCAGAGCGCATGTCTTTAATATGTGCTCAATTGCAAGCATAACGGCATATGCTGCGGGTGGAGGTTACTCTGTTTCAAAATTCGCTTTGCTCGGGTTTTCAAAATCATTGAGATTAGAGGGCATGCCCCATGGTATTGCGGTCAGTGCTGTTTTACCAGGAGCTACATTAACCGATTCCTGGGCAGGTGTGGATTTGCCTGAATCGAGATTTATGCGGGCCTCTGATGTTGCCTCTGTTATTGGAAATGCTTTTGATATGAATGAACGCACAGTGATGGAAGAAGTGGTTATTCGCCCCGTTTTGGGTGATATTTAAGTTTTCTGCGCCATTGGGGGATGAAAATTCTGTAAGTATTTAGCCATATTTCATGAAGCAACCAAGCAATGCAACAAACAATTTTATTGGGAATTGTTTATATTTGTAAATAAATCAAGACTAATAACATAAATTATAATGAAAAAACTACTTTTACTAGGGGTAGTTGCTGTTAGTGCAACTTTAGCAAATGCGCAAACATTAACTACAAAAATTTTCCCTCAAGATCAAAACGTACAATTGAGAGCGGAAGACGCTGTGAAAATGAAAAGCATGATGAACAAACGTGCTAATTCTATGTCAGAACAATACAACTTCGTTGATGCATACGGTGAGGAATGGATGTTGGGAACAGCTAAATCCTACATTCGTTGGATCTCTGAAGATTCTAATGCATACGTGGTTTACAAAAATGATGATGGTTCAACTACCTTGAACAACAACGATATCCACGTGATTGGTACTTCATTTGACCCTAAAGATTCTGCATTTTTATCTTCAGGCAAAACGGTTTTAAGTCGTTGGAATAACTACACCATTGATACCATTCGTTGGCAGCAGTTTTATGTTAGAAACTCTGACTCAGCAATGATCGGCGGTAACATGGTGGAAGTGATTGATACCGTTTTCGTTCAATATTTCGACTTTACCGGTTTGTCTTTCCGTGCTTTTTCACGTAATGGAACTAACCGTAATGCTGCCCCTAATGTGGATGCGTTCAAAGCTCGTACCATGTTTAACACAGCGGCAATCAAAACAGATACCATCTTTTTAGATAAAACATACAAAGATTCAGTTGACTGGGAAGCTGGAACTTTGTTTTCTCGTGTTGCTGGGGTGCTTCCTGGCGTGAAATCGAAGAGTTCAGTTGCATCAACAGGAACTACCGATATTCCAGCCAACGTTACAGCCTTCACTGTAATGTTCAAACCTATGTTGAAACCCAAATTGGGCGATACATTGATTAACTGGGCTGATCCTGCTTGGAAACGTAAATACAATGCATTCGGTATCCGCGCAAACTATTGGGATGCTCAAGCTCAAGATATTTTAACTTTGAACAAAATCAACAATACTTTCTGGACTCCAAACTTCTTGGCCTACGGACAAACATTGAATGGTTGGAAATCTTACTTGCCAACAACCGCTTACAATACAACTACTTTCTTCAACTGCTGGATTGATATCACTACCGAGAATTTGTCGAACGAGAAATTAGTGAACGGAATTCAAAATACACGTGTGTTCCCTAATCCATCTGCTGGTCAATCTTCTGTTAAAGCTATGTTCCATTTGAATAATCCTAGCTCAGTTTCTGCTGTGGTTATGGACATCAATGGTCGTGTTGTTAAGAACATCGAAGCTGCACAGTTTGTTGCTGGTAAAAACAACTTGAACATTGAAGTTAGCGATTTGAAAGCGGGTATTTACACGGTTTCTTTGCAAAGCGCAATCGGTACTGAAACTGCTAAGTTCATTGTACAATAAGAAAATCAAACCGAATACTTAACTAGGTTGTACACTTAATTAAGATTTTCGAATCATAAAAGGAGGGGTTTTTCCCTCCTTTTTTTTATGCTGAATTCTGCAGTATATTCGATTAAAATCCAATTGTATCGATTATAGAACTTCAATCCCCCAATAATAACGAGAATGGACTGGGTAATTCTTCATCCCGTACTTCATTATTGAACATCCCAATTCAATCACACACTCAGCGGCTTCCTAATTGTAAAATTAGTTGGAGTTTACTGCTTATAAATTCAGAATATTTGACTAAATTTACATTTAAATCGTATGAAATTCATAGCGTTAAATAAACTCAGACTCTTAGTATGTTGTGTATTACTCATGTTTTATGCAGATTCAAAGTGTCAAACCTTTTTTGGATTACAAAATTCCAATTATGCTGGAGTGAATGCTATTTACACCAACCCCGCTTTGGTTACAAACATGAATCATAAACGGTCTGCGAATATTGGTGGTCTCGGTATCAATATAGACAATAACTACGTTGCTTTAGAAACTCCGTTTTCGTTTTGGGCTTTGGTTAACAACGACGTAGATGATCAATACAAAGATGATAAAGGTCGTATTAAATGGGATAAGAATTGGATAAAGGAAGATCCGAATGTAAGTAGCATACGGTTAAATATTGGAACGGAGTACCGTGGTCCATCGTATGTGAACACTTATGGTCGAATCATTTGGGGAACGGCTTCCCGTACTAGATCGAGTTTAAGAATCGATAACTTGAGCAGTTCGGTAGTGGATTGGGCCAAGCAATTTATGGATTCTACGGCTACACCCTCAATTATGTCGATTTCATCACCAACTTTGAATATTACCGGCAATTCCTACCAAGAGGTGTCAGGAATATTTGGAATTAAATTAATTGAAAATTCGAGAATGAGATTGGGACTTGGAACCAGTGTAAAAGGGATTCTTGCAACGGGCAGTTTTAATATTCAAAATACAGGAGCAACTTTCAGAACCATTGGCGTTGACACTCTGGAATTAACGGGAGGGATGATGAAGTTTTCATATACCGATAATAATCTTTTTAGACAAGTTTTACAGGGTGTGGTAGCGGGAAGTATGCCAAGTTTATTAAATATCAATGGTTTGGGTGTAGGGTTTGATTTTGGCTTTGTTTTGGAGTTAGGTGAAAATATGAAAACTACTGAACGAAAAGGAAATCATAAGGATTATAAACTAAAAATTGCCGCTTCAATATTGGATTTAGGGAAAATGACCTACAGAAATCAGAGTAAGGGATTTGTGATTGATGGAACCACACCGATAAAAATGGCTTTAAACTCTGCCGAGTTTTTAGCAGCATCTGCTGAGGGTACTGAAGGTGTTTTTGACTATACTGTAAATTATCTCAGAAGTAAAGGCGCACTAAAAGATGTGACTGAAAGAACTCAAGTTGAATTACCCACCACTATTCAATTACAATTTGATTATCAGGTATTTCCATATTTCAATATTGCAGCTCATCTTCAACAAGCTATCAATATCAATGATATTGCCAATTTACATTTCAATAGTGCCGTAGTTATAGTGCCTCGTATAGAACATAATTGGTTTGAGTTTTCTGTTCCCGTTTCTGTTTATAACAATTACAAGCAGTTTGGATTAGGTGCTTATTTTAGAGCGGGACCAGTATTTTTTGGTACAGATAATTTTCTATACACTTTTTCAGCGACTAAGTATTCAGGAATGAATTTGTATTTTGGACTGAGCACGTTGATACGTTAAATTTTTGGCGTATTATACCTTTGATAGGAATTATTCAGAATATTAAAACGCATTAATTTCTCGAAATCCAGAGTGTATTAACTTAAGTATCTTGAATTTTTGCATCCTGCAATTTTACAAAACGTTTTTTTGCATCCTACAATTTCTGCTAACGATTTTGCATCCTACAATTTCTATTTAGGGCAAACACTCAGGTAACTTCCAATGGTGAAAGCTCAATTTCGGTAATCTTTCGATAAGGTTAGGATTCGAAACGGGTGATTTTTGCCCCCAACGGATTCAATCGGTCTTCAATACGTTCGTAACCGCGATCAATTTGTTCGATATTTTTGATTATGCTTTTCCCCTTTGCACTCATTGCGGCAATAAGTAATGCAACCCCGGCACGTATATCTGGTGAAGACATGGTAATTCCTTTCAATTGTGTTCTTCTATCCAATCCAATAACGGTAGCTCGATGTGGGTCACATAAAATAATTTGAGCACCCATATCGATCAGGTTATCTACAAAAAATAAGCGGCTTTCAAACATTTTTTGATGAATGAGCACAGTTCCTCTTGCTTGAGTAGCAGTAACCAATGCAATTGAAATTAAATCGGGCGTAAATCCGGGCCAAATTTGATCCGAAATAGTTAGAATCGAGCCATCAATGAAACTATCGATTTCGTAGTGCTCTTGTTTTGGGATAAAAATATCATCGCCTTTGATTTCAAGTTGAATTCCTAAACGTTGAAATGTGCGGGGTATGATTCCCAATTGATCTACTCTGCAATTTTTCAGGGTAATTTCACTTTGGGTAATTGCAGCCATCCCAATGAAGCTCCCAATTTCAATCATATCAGGTAAGCAGCGGTGTGTACAACCCCTCAAGCTCGAAACACCCTGAATGATTAATTTATTCGATCCCGATCCTTGGATTTTAGCTCCCATTTTTGTGAGCATTTCACACAATTGTTGTAAGTACGGCTCGCATGCTGCATTGTAAATCGTAGTTTCCCCTTGAGCCAATACTGCAGCCATGAGAATATTTGCAGTTCCAGTTACAGATGCTTCGTCCAAATGAATATAAGTGCCATAGAGTTGAGTTGAATGCACTTTATAGAAGCTTTGTTCCGATAGAAATTCAAATTGAGCTCCCAGCTGAATGAAACCGTCAAAGTGGGTATCCAAACGACGACGTCCAATTTTATCGCCGCCAGGACTCGGTATGTAACCTTTGCCAAAACGCGCCAACAATGGACCTACAATCATGATGGATCCTCGAAGTGCTGCCCCTTGTGCTTTGAACTCTTTGCTATCCAAAAAATCAATATCTACAGCATCCGCTTGGAATGAAAAGGTTCCTTTTTCAATACGACGAACCTTTACCCCCAGATTTTTTAAAAGTTCAATCAGTTTAAGAACATCTCGTATTTCAGGGATGTTTTCAATTATTACTTCTTCAGGAGTCAATAACACCGCACAAATGACTTGCAAAGCTTCATTTTTTGCGCCTTGTGGAACAATTTCACCCTTCAGCGAGTGTCCTCCTTCAATTTCGAAATACGCCATAATTAGAAACGTCTTTTGTTTTTGTTGCGATTGTTATTGTTGTTATGATTCTTTTTGTTGCTATTGTTTTTTCGGAAATTGTTTTTATTCTGATGATTGTTGTGACGACGAGGAGTGAATGCACTCGCATCGGCTGTAACAGTAATTTCAGAACCTGCCAAGGCCAATTTGCCTTTGGAGAGCGTATTCAAATGCTCGGCAATTACTTCGTTACTCAAATTTTCATTGTTCCACAATTTACAACTGTTGTACATAAACGAAGCAATTAGATTAACCAATTCTTGCTTGAGTTCACCATCTTCCATTTCAGTGGCTTTTTCAATCATGTTTTGCAAATTTCGACCGTAAAACCTGAAACGTATGTTGCTGGTGTTGTATGGAATGAGTTCGGGTTTTTTGTTTTTGTCTTCTCTCTGGGGAAGTGGATACGGAGAATCGACATCGAGGCTGAAATCCGAAATCTGATGGATATGCCCCCACAATATTTCTTGATAATTGGCTTGGTGTTTCACGTCTGGATTTAAAATGGCCATAATGTTAACCAAATTATGAACCCAAAGAGTGCGTTGTTCCCGGTCGGGAAGAGAGTTTATATGGCCAACATAATCTTGTATTAAGCGTCCATATTCTGAAATATTCAGAGCTGAGCGTTGGGTGTTGTAATCGTTTTGTAATGTATTCATCGAATTGGGTACAAATTAACATCAGAATCTCTAAATACCTAAACATTTAACCGCAATAAATGTTAAATATTTAGATCTTCAAATCAATTCAAAATGACAAAAAAATCAGAACAATCTTTATCCAGTAAAATCGTGGATGGTTTTATTGAATACGTCAATGAAAATGGAGTTAATCCCAAATCAGTAGCTCATTTATGCAAAATATTAAACATTGAGGAAGCTGATTTTTATACTTGCTTTTCAGATGTTGATCAAATTGAAATGCATATCCCCAAAATAATTTGGGAAAATACGATTTCATCATTAAAGGATCAGGAGTTTTATGCTAATTCTACCGAACAGGAAAAAGTACTGTCGGTGATGTATGGGTTTTTCGAAAATGCGAAATCTTACCGCAGTTATTTACTGCTCAAATACAAAAACAACCACAATCCCCTGGAAAAAATCAAGAGCATGGAATCGTTTAGAAAATCCGTAATGGATTTTTTTGAATCTCTTAATTTAGAAACGGCACTGCCCAAGTTGGGAATGCCCATGATGGATAAAATGGGTGATAAAGCAGTTTCCGTTACATTGTATTCGAATTTGATGTTTATTTTCCATTTTTGGTTAAACGACAAGAGCAGTCAGTTTGAAAAAACAGATGCTCTGATTGAGAAGGTATTTACATTGTCGTTTGATTTGATGGATCCAACTGTGTTAAACAAAGTCTTGGATTTGGGTAAGTTTCTTCTAGGAGAAATTAGAAAGTAGAAACGAATGGTTTTTCTGCGCGGTTTAGATCCCCCGAAAAACAAAAAAATTCATCTTGGAAACCCGGAAAAGTGTACTTGAAATTTACAAATTAAAGATAAAATAAATGAAACAACCAGAAGTTCAGGAGAGTATAGTGAGTTCCAAAATTGGACGTGCTGCAAAACTAGTAGGTACGGGTGCAAAGATTGGAACCAACTATCTGAAATACTATGCCAAAAAGAGCATAACGGGAAAGGAAGATAAGGAAGAACTTCATAATTCGAATGCGGAAGATATTTACGATTCACTCAGTAATTTGAAAGGTAGCGCTTTAAAAGTAGCTCAAATGCTGAGTATGGATAAAAATTTATTGCCAAGAGCATACACGCAGAAGTTTGCATTATCTCAATACTCTGCACCTCCTATGTCGGGTCCCTTAGTAATGAAAGCATTCAAGAATTCAACGGGAAAATATCCTACAGAATTATTTGATACGTTCGATACAAAGAGTTTGGCCGCAGCAAGTATAGGCCAAGTCCATTTAGCAACAAAAGAAGGTAAAAAGTTGGCTGTTAAGATTCAATATCCGGGAGTGTCGGACTCGATACAAAGTGATTTGAAACTAGTAAAACCAGTTGCCAATGCTATGTTTGGACTTTCTGAAAAAGAAATGAAAAAGTACTTTGAAGAAGTGGAAGAGAAGCTCATGGAAGAAACCCGGTATGAATTAGAATTGCAAAGGGGACAAGAAATTGCTGAAGCTT
The DNA here is from genome assembly GCA_964592635.1 of uncultured Rhizobium sp. GTDB lineage: Bacteria > Bacteroidota > Bacteroidia > NS11-12g > UBA955 > VMCP01. The sequence goes on along the minus strand of CAZQFZ010000018.1, from coordinate 22,015 downwards.
GTAAGCATATCAAAGGGGTTCACTTTCCCCAATATTATCCGGAGTGGAGTTCTGCTAAGGTATTGGTGATGGATTATTTGGAAGGCGATCATTTGAAAGAATTTTTAGATAAAAATCCAAGCCAGGAAGTGAAAAATCAGATTGCCCAATCGTTGTGGGATTTTTATGAATTTCAATTGCATGAACTGCATGCTATACATGCAGATCCTCATCCGGGGAACTTCTTATTCAATGCCGAGTCTTCTGTAGGAGTAATTGATTTTGGTTGTATCAAAGAGGTTCCAATGGATTTCTATTATCAGTATTTCCCGTTGCTGATACCGGAGGTTCAGAAAAATACAGATTTGATAAATACCTTGTTAACTCAAATTGAAATCGTATTCCCTCAAGATTCTGCTGAAGTCAAAGAAGAACTCACCACCGCATTCTTGAGAATGACGGCGCTGCTGAGTCGCCCATTCAATGAAAAAAAGTTCCATTTTACACAAGAATTTATTGATGAGATTTATGCAACGGGGGAGGAAATTTATAAAATTCCGGAGGTGAAGAAGCCAACACAACCTCGCGGTAGTAAGCATGCATTGTATATCAATAGAACCTATTTCGGGATTTACAGCATGTTGGCGGATCTCAATGCTACAATAAAAACAGAAGCCGGAGCTTGGAAGCTCCGACTTTTAGAAAAATGGGGTATGTAATTGTTGAAAATATGGCTGAATACCAACCTGTCTTCAATCAGAATAGTACGAAAAACTAAGGGTTTAATTTAATATCCAGGGATATCAAAATACTTCTTCCATCCGCTGGCAATGCACCAGGGCCGGGATAACCACCGGCTCTTCGTGTGAAATAGTGTGTGTCCAGTAAATTGTTAATTGACAATTTTAAATTTACGTTATTCAACAGCCTTAATTTGGAATTGATATCCCAAATTCCATAACTTGGAATCCTTCCGTTTTGTCCATTAGCCGTAGTTGCAACTGTATTCTGAGCATCTGTATATACCGACGATACATAGGAGTATTGAATCCCTAATGTGATTAGAGTTTGTCCGTTTTTCAAACTGTAAACATTTCCTTCAGCTCCAGTTCGAAGTATATGTTGAGGTGCGTTTTCAACAATATTCCCTTTGAGATTTTGTTGTACGGTTTCTCCGGTGCTATTCTTAGTTGAAACTAAAAAATCTCTGTACTGCGCCACATTATAAGAATACGAAACAAAAACGGGCAAATCCCAACGTTTACTTTTGAATACATCTGCTTGGATCAAACCCTCAAAACCATAACTAGAGCTCGATCCCACATTGGTTCTTAAGGTGTACGCTTTACCCATTGAATCAAATTCCGTTAAACTTCCAATTCGATTGTTGTATTCCATATAGAAAATACTGGCATCTAATTTAATTCGCTGTGCAATCTGACCACGGAATCCTAAATCGGAATTTATTCCAGTGGCATCTTTTAAATTGGGTGCCACTACGAAACTACCAGGTGATGCCAGCATATCAGAAAATAAAATTGGACGGTATGCCTGATTCAGATTGAAATACAATTCGGATTGGTTTTTCAAATGGTATTCTGCTCCAATACCCCCGATAATCACGTTCCTCGATTGTAGTTGTGGTGAAAGGGGAGTTTCAATTCCTTGATTACTTGTATTCAAAACACCAGAGGCAGTAGAATGAATGTTTTCCATTCGAGCGCCTGGAATCAAAATTAGATTTTTATTTAAGCGGATAATTTGCTCCAAATAAACTGAAATATTATCTGTTTCAAATGTTAATCGTTGTGGAAATGCGCCTGAAATGGTAAAATCTGATTCTAGGCCAGTACTTCCCTTGCCATTTTTATCGCGATTGGTGATGCTTTTGAAGAATCTAGCTCCGGCGGTGAAGGTTTGTTTTTGATGGCCAATTTTGAAGTTGTTGATGTAACTCACTTCGGTACCGATGTTGTCGTATCGATCAATATCTACCATCCGATGTTCGTATTCCCCTGTAATTTTGCTGATGGTGTCGGCGATATTAATACCTTTCAAAAATCCCACACTACTCCGTGTAGCTCTCATTCCGAAAGCTTGAATTTGTAAACGACTGCTCCGATCAATATCCCAATTAAACTTGATGTTTCCCGTTAGCCACGGGGTTGAAAACCAATTTCTACTTCTGTTGCTTATTGAAGGATCAACTAAAATTTGTGCGTCTGATAGTCCCCCAGGTTGTTGGCTAAGCATGTCGAAATTGGTAACATTGGCGCTTATTTCCATACGTTCATTGATCAAATATCCCAAAGAACCATAAAAAGTTTTGGTTTCATATTGGCTATTAGCTCTATACCCATCGGCTCTTCGGTTATCGTAAAATGCATAGTAGTAGATTCTATTTTTTCTTCCACTTACAGCGAGAAAATTGTTGTAAAGACCGAAACTACCCACGGTTTGTGAAGTATGAATTGCAAATGGACGAAGCTCATTCTTTCCATCACGCATTACGTAGTTGATCAATCCTCCAAATTGAGGGCCATATTGCAGAGCTCCAGCTCCTTTAATTACTTGAATCCTTTGTATTGCTTGCATTGGGGGATTGTAATACGCTTCGGGATAACCAAATGGATCGGCTGAAATATCGGCCCCATTTTGTCGAATATTGAATTCCCATGAACGGTTGGGCGATAAACCACGGTGGGCTATTCCGATTTGAATACCGGATCCATCGCTTTCCCAAATGTGAATTCCGGGTACTTTCGCCAAAATTTGGCGCATTGAATTATTCACCACCACGGTATTGAGATTCTCTAAAATGATTACAGAATTTTTTTTACCAGCATTGATCTTAGTGCCAACAACTTCGGGGAGGTTCAGAATATCATTTTTACCTCTTGCACCAACCAACGAAATTTCGCTCAAGTATTCAATGTGTCTTAAAGTATCGTCCGACGTGTTTTGTGCTTGTAATGGTCCTTGTATGAATAAAACCATACCTATCAGTGCTGTATTTCGTATGGAATTGAATTTGCGCTTCTGAGCAAACAAGAATGTTCTTTTGATTTTTTGGGATAGACTGTTATTTAAAAAACAACGAAAATGAATGTGCGATTTCACGGCTCTCATGCTATTTTAATAATTTTCTGTTGCAAAATTAATTCTATTTAGAACAATTACAAATAATTTGATAAATTTATTTAAAATTATTCTAAATAAATTTCAAAGAGCTGATTCTTATGGGATTATACTTTGTACAATCGGCCTTTCCAGTTCGTTTTTAGTGGAAGTAAGAAGAAGATTCCCGTACCTAAGGTAACTGCAAATAGATAAAATTCGTAGAAGAGCAGTTTGAAAAACGAAGGTGTATCTTGAGCGATTTTCTGGTAGATTAAGTGAATTTGTACGCTTTGTAGAAAGTACTTTAATCCCCACAAAAAGAAAATACCCGTTGTTGGAATAGAGGATAAAAATGAATAAATGAATAATAAGGGAATCCAGAAGTAGAAGGTTCCATATATTGCAAATAATATCCACCAATAAAATGGCAGTTCTTTTCCCCCTGACAGCCAACGTTTTCTCTGATGCAACAAATTAAACCAACCCTTGGTTTTTTCTGAAAAGGCCAGAACTCCCGGGTGCATAACATTGTTCCATTTCCATCCTTTGCTGCATATCTCGGAATACAGCTTATAATCTTCCGTAATAGAAAATCGGATACTTGCATAACCACCGGTTTCCCAATATGCTTTTTTTCGAACAATCATGTTGTTTCCAACAGCAGTTGCTGGTACTCCTGCATAAGAAATCGTATTTAACAAACCCATAAAGTATGCCCAGTCAATTTCTTGAAGCCAACCATCTAAACCGGTACTTTTTACCATTGTAGTACCTGAGCTTACCCCCGTATTTTCAGACAATGACAGTAACATGGATTTTGCCCATTGGGGATTTACACAAACATCGGCGTCGGTAATCAAATAAAATTCTCCCTTAGCAAGTCGGTCCATTTGAGCCATAACTCTTGCCTTGGCTTTCAACTCTGACTCATCATCCACAACGTCGATTCGTTGTATAAAGTGGTATTTTTGACAAAACTGATCGATGATTTTCGGAGTGGCATCCGTGCTTTGGTCGTTTCCCACCAAAATTTGAAGTTTATTTTGGGGATAATCTAAATTAACCAATGAACTCAGGCAATTGGCTAAGTGATCTTCTTCGTTTCTTGCAGCCACCCAGATACTAATTAATGGCCATTCTATTGAATCTGATTGCTGCATCAGTGATTCCGAATGATTCAAGTTGGCTCGGTATTTAAACAGAAAGTAGCATTGAATGCATTGGATTATGATGTAGGATATTACCGTACAAAGTCCAATGGCAATGATCCAATTGGTTTTAAATGCTAAAAAATCCCACATGATCACAAAGTTGGTGAAAAAAATGCAATGTGAAATGCGAGGAACCCCTAAAAATTGGATTAAAATGAAATAAAAACCAAAGAGAATTCAAATCAAAGAGAATTCGAAAATGAATACCCTTTTTGTTTCATACTCACAATATATGTTTCCAACATGTGAAACAACTGTTTTTCTGCTTTTTTCGAATCGTGAAAAACAACTATACTTCCGTTTCTTGAGCTTTTGATGATATGATATAGAGCGCTTTTCCAACTCAAATTTTTATCGTAATCAAATGTAAGTAAATCCCACATAATGATTTTTTTGGCTGGATTTATCTTTTTGGTTAAATGACGTATTTGCAGAGGGGTAATTCTACCGTAGGGAGGTCTGAATAAATTATTCGGTTCAATGGGAATGAAATGGGAGTTCAACTTTGTGTTTTCCCGGTTAAAGTCCTGATAAATTTGTTTGATTTCTTCGTCACACACTTCAATATTCTGCAAATAAATATCGTTTGAAGTGCTCCAACCTTTAATATGATTGAATGTATGGTTGGCAATTTGATGTCCTTCATACAGAATCATCTTTGCAACTTCTGGGTATTTACGAATATTTTCACCTACACAAAAAAAGATAGCTTTCGCATCTTGACGCCTTAATATTTCTAAAACAAGTGGAGTGATGCTGGGATGTGGACCATCATCGAATGTTAAAAAGAGGACTTTCTTTTCGATGTTTCCCCTCCAAGTCAAAGAAGAACCAATCCACTTCAAGAATCCAGGAGGTCTGTATAAGCGCATAAATATATTAATTCAGTTGAATTTAACTGCAAATATCCTATAATTTGTAATCAATACATCGAATTGAAATATTAAATTTGTGCTATGGGAGAAAAAATCATATTGGTAGGTGGAGGATTGGCAGGAAGTTTAATGTCAATTTACTTGGCTAAACGCGGATTTGAAGTTCATTTATTCGAGAGAAGACCCGATATGCGCAAGGGAAAATACGAAGGTGGACGTTCTATTAATCTGGCACTTTCTACCCGTGGGATCAATGCATTAAATAAAGTAGGATTAACCGAGGAAATTTTAAATATTTCCATACCCATGAAGGGTAGAATCATGCACTCTACCACAGGAGAGTTAAATTACCAACCCTATGGCCGTGAAGATCAAGCTATTTATAGTGTGTCTAGAGGTGAATTGAATGTTAGATTACTTCAGCTTGCCGATAATTATCCCAACATTCACATGTATTTCGATCATCGATGTACACATATGAATCTCGACAGTAACACAGCTACTTTTGAAACACCTAACGGTAGCTTTATCGAAGTTTCGGGCGATGTTGTTTTGGCTACAGATGGAGCATTTTCAGCTGTTCGTGACGCCATGATTCGTCACCCCCGTTACAGCTATTCGCAAACCTATGAGTCTCATGGTTATAAAGAACTTGAAATTGTTCCTGGTAATAATGGTACCTTCCAAATGGAAGAGAAAGCATTGCATATTTGGCCCAGAAGCAGCTTTATGATGATTGCTTTACCTAATCCTGGAGGCAACTTTACTTGTACTTTATTCCTTCCTTACGAAGGCGATGTGAGTTTCTCAAAATTGAATACCGATGAAGAAATAATGAGTTTCTTTAAAACCTATTTTAATGATTCCATTCCATTGATGCCCAACTTGTTAGAAGATTTTAAATCCAATCCAGTTGGTCATTTGGCTACAGTAAGAACCTATCCTTGGGTGTTTAACCGTGCAGCCCTTATGGGCGATGCCGCTCATGCCGTTGTGCCATTTTATGGTCAAGGTATGAATTGTTCGTTTGAGGATTGCGTCGTTTTGGATCAATGTATTGAGAAGTATCAAGGCAATTGGGGTGACATTCTTGATGAATATCAAAAGTTAAGAAAACCCAACGCTGATTCAATTGCAACGCTGGCAGTTCAGAATTTTGTTGAAATGAGGGATCTTGTGGGACTTCCAGAATTCTTACACAAAAAAAGCATCGAAAAGAAATTAGTGGATCATTTTCCTGGTAGATATCGCACACAATACGAGCGTGTTACATTTTCCAACGATAATTACCTTGACGCATTAAACGCCGGTGAAAAAAACGATCGTTTTTTAAATTACATCATTGAAAATAAGTTAGAGTCAAAACTTGAAGACCATGAGTTCGTGAGCGAACTTATTTATGAATGGTTTGAATCTTGATAACTAGATTTTTTTTGACTACTTACTGTTTTTCTTTTTTGCTGCAATAACCGAATCAACGTAATCAGGATTGTATTTGGTTTTATACTGCAACTTTTGAGAATATTTGTGTCCAGTTTTTTTGCGGTATTCTCTATTCGGAAGTAAAATAGTTATGTATGCCCAAGTGGCCAATGATAATACCAGAACGATAAACGACAACCCTACAATTAATTTATTTCTTTGTTGTTTTTCCATGTGTGAATAAATAACAGAAAATGCTACGATTAGTTTCTTTTTAACCAAGTTTGGATTGCTCCTTTTGACTGCCAGAACGATTCAGCTGTGCATTCAGGTTTTAAGGAAATTTGAATTTGATATTCGGGTAATGGGAAAAACTCACCATTCAATTCGTACAGCAAACCGCTTCTATTAATAAGTACGGTAACCTTTTTCGGATTTAGTAAAGAATTCCACGTGTTTTCAATGCTTTGATTAATACGTAGTCCGTTTATGCCAATAATTTCATCGTTTACATTGATGCCCAATTTCTGCGCAAATCCATTTGAATTTACATATTTCACTTGGATCAATCCATCAGATTTGGCCGTTGTTATTCCCCAATCTTGTTTCTGTAAATTCTTTTCCTGCACTTGCAATCCTAAATCTTTCATGATCCCAGAGTAATCAGGAATTTTCGTGCTGTTTAACCACAAATCAAAATCGGATTTGAAATCTATACCAGCCACTTTTTCACAAATAACTCTGAAATCTTCGTCGGTATATCCTTTTCCGATAATCGATGCGTTTTTGTCTTTGTAAAAATCATTCCAAAGTACTTTAAATACATCGTCTAATGATTTTTCACCGTTTGTAACTTTGCAAATTTTGGCATCCAATAAAGCAGCGATAATCAATCCTTTTGAATAATAGGAGTAAGTGCTGTTTTTCGAATTTTCATTGGGGCGATATTCTTTAATCCAAGCATCAAAACTCATTTCATGGAGTGTAGCAATACGTGCACCGGGCCGATTTTCATGATTTGAAATATTGCTAGCCAAGCCATTCAAAAATTCAGTTCGACTTTTAAATCCGGCACGCATCATTCCTAATTCATCGTAATACGATGTGATACCTTCCGCGATCCAGAGCGACTGAGTGTAATTCTCTTCGTTGTAATTAAATGGGCCTAAATCAACTGGACGGATTCGTTTAACGTTCCATAAATGAAAATATTCGTGAGCAATTAATCCCAAGAAATTCTCGTAACTGCCTTCGTTTTGATAGGAAAAACGCTGATTCATTACTACCGTGCTGTTCAAATGTTCGATTCCACCACCTCCCGATTCAACGTTTTGAACAATAAATACGTATGGTTGAACTGCAACATTATTCGGGTTTAAAGCATTCAATTTTGACGGATATAATCTATTCTCTTGAGGGAATTCGCCAATAATGCTGGCCATTGTATTGCAAACTCGTTCCATATCCACCCGCAGTCGCTCCAAATTGGCATTATGCTGACCCACCATTGCTACGCGATGAGGCACTCCTTTTACATCGAATTCAAATATTTCAAAATCGCCTATTTGTATAGGAGAATCGTACAATTCATCCATCGAAGAAAACTCAAAATTGGCCTCAATAAGTTTGGAGGTTGGGGTGTAAGAATCTTCGGGATTGTTTGTGTTTTCAGGCCCTGCCTTCTCCACCTGCGGCGCCGGCATCATGGAAGAACTTTTGGGATGGTTGTTGTTTTCTGGGGATATTTTTCCGAATAGAGCTAGTGGTTGAGAATTCGAAATTTTGGTGCTTACGGCATGCTCTTTTATCCCCAAAAAAGGCAAAGAAGAAATGATTTTTCTTGAATAGTTTCGTTCTGGGAATATCACTTTCAATGTTCCCATGTTTGCTGTTTTATCGAAATCCAGGAAAGGCAAAACCGAAGTTAGATTCAGCAACGCCTGTTGATCATTAATAAATGAAGTTCGAACGCTGAATTCAAAACAATAAATTTGATATTTTACAGTATATGAAATGCCTTTTTTAGATTCAAATGACCATTGATTTTTACTATTTTTTGTGGCAGAAACGGCTTTTCCATTGGTTTCAATCACCTGAAAATTCTGTATGTTTTTGGAAAATTCCCTTACCATGTAACTTCCAGGTGTCCATACAGGAACTGCAATATGCGTAATACTTGACTTTTCTGCCTTGAACGACATTTGCACATCCGCTAAATGGCTGCTAGGTTCTGTAATTGTAATGGTGTAATCTATCATTTTCGAATAAACATTCAAATGCCATCCACAAAGTAAAAACAAAAATATCCAAGTATTCGCTGCCTTCATCCGGCAAATTTCAACAATCCTCTTATCATTTACAATGTTTAATCGGTAATTGTTATATTTGAATTAAAATAAATGTACAAATAATGAAATCGATTCGCGTTAGTGCCGGGCTAATACTTTTTTTAATCCTGTTGAATATCGGAGGTACTTCATGTAAAAAGGATCCTCCACCTCAACCACCTTCCAATACAGACACTGCATTCAACGACTCTGCAGTTCGAGCTTACATGGAGAAAATTTTTGAAGCCATGGTATTAAACCAACCCGTACGCATTGTATTGGCAGTTGATTCCTCTGGGAATAATATCACACCCAACTATCAGGATATGGTCATTTATTTGAGGAAAGACACCTATTACAATGGTCCTCTGGAAATTTTGGCCAAGGGTACAAAATACATGGGAACTTGGAGCAGCAACTCGGATTATTCCCGATTGAATTTGAGTATTTTAGGAATACCAGAGTTTGCCTTTTTTGATAAAACTTGGAGATTTACGTATAAATCATCTACGCTGTTGAAAATAGCACCCGTAGTAAATCCGGGTAAAAAAACCTTGCATTTGGAGAAAATACCTTAAAAACTATAGAAATTAACCCCATTTTATTTGAAACTCTGTTATTGGAATACAATTTTATAAAACGACACTAAATTTGTGGAATGGAAACTGAATTTGTGAATAAAGTAGCCAATAGTGGGCTAATTACTATTAATTTAGAAAATTATTATCCAGAAGGTGAACGTGTATTACTCGATATCAAAGACCAGTTGTTTATGGGTTTGGTATTGAAAGAGAAAGATTTTAGACAATTTATCAAAGAACACGACTGGCAGCAGTATTCCAATAAATTTGTAGCTGTAACTTGTTCGGCAGATGCGATAATTCCCACATGGGCTTATATGTTGATTGCGTCTAAATTATCTGGAGTTGCAAAAAAAATGGTATTTGGATCGCTAGAAACGTTGGAAACCGTTCTTTGGGAAACGATTTTGAATGAATTTCCGGTAGAAGAATTCCGTGATCAAAAAATTGTAATAAAAGGTTGTGGGGATCTTCCTATTGGAGCCAATGCCTATCTTTCACTTACAAGTAAATTGGTGCAAGTGGCATCGAGCGTCATGTTTGGAGAGCCATGCAGTACCGTACCTGTTTTTAAGTCAAAGAAGAATTTGTAGTCCTCCCGATACCTGCACAACCAATAGCAAATTACTCCACTAACGATACTTTAATGGTATTGGTTCGTTGTTTTCTCTTGAGCGGCATACTAGCACAATTAATAACATAATCACCCGGTTGCACAAAATGGTGCTCCTTTAGGATGTCAACAACATCGTCGAATGTTTGATCCGTGCTCACAAATTGATCATAATGAAATCCTCTCACTCCCCAAACTAGGTTCAATGTATTGAGCATTTTTTCATTATCCGTAAAAATAAAAACGCCTGCTTGCGGGCGGTAACTAGCAACTTTGAACCCGGTGTAACCACTTTTAGTCATAGCAATGATGGCTTTTGCTTTTAGATGGTCGCTCATGCGAACGGCTGTAAAACACACTTCATCACTTGCAAAAGAGGGAGATGAAATATCGGGTCGAGTTCCTTTGTAATAAGCTCTTCGATCTTGTTCAATGTCGGAAATAATATCCCTCATAATTTCGACCACTCGAACAGGATATTTTCCAACAGATGTTTCTGCCGATAACATAACGGCATCAGCTCCGTCTAAAACGGCGTTGGCCACATCGGTAATTTCGGCCCTTGTTGGCATAGAATCGTGAATCATACTTTCCATCATCTGGGTAGCAATAATTACGGGTTTTGCGTGTTCGATACACTTTTCTACAATGGTTTTTTGAATGAGCGGTACTTTTTGAAGAGGCACTTCCACACCTAAATCACCACGGGCCACCATGATAGCGTCGGTCACTTTAATGATACTATCGATATTTTCAACGGCTTCAGGTTTCTCGATTTTGGCGATAACTTTAGCCCGTGAACCGCGTTGCGCAATGATGTTTTTCAATTCAATAACGTCTTCGGCTCTGCGAACGAAACTCAAAGCTACCCAATCTACATCCAATGACAATCCAAAATCCAAATCTCTCAGATCTTTTTCTGTTAAACAGGGTGCTGATATTTGTGTGTTGGGTAAATTAAATCCTTTATTCGAGGTAAGAGGTCCGCCATTTACAACGCGTCCTTGCAAATTAAATTCATCGATATGTCCTTCAATAACCAATTCCAACTTTCCATCATTAAGCAAAATACGCTCACCGATTTTGGCTTCTAGAGGCAATCGTTTGTAAGATACGAACAGTTTTTCAGGTGTTGAAACACATTCTTGGGTGGTAATGATAATGGGTTCACCATCAACCAATTGGATTTCACCATCTACTTTGCCTATTCGTAATTTAGGACCCTGAAGGTCTTGTAAAATGGCAACATGCGATCCAATTCGTTTGTTTATATTTCGGATTCTCTCAGCAACTTCTTGATGAACGGAATGTTCGCCATGTGAAAAATTCAATCGACAAACGTCCACTCCGGTTCTGATAATTTTTTCTAAATTCTCTTCTGAACTGGTAGCGGGACCGATGGTTGCTACGATTTTGGTTTTGTTAAAGTTCTCTTTGTACATCGTCCTGTTTTTGAATTCTTAAATGCTGCAAATCATTCACCCAATGGAACTTTTTAGTTTTTTCTTTTGGGAACACATAAACAAGTTGGATATGAGCAATTTTGTTTAGTGTTTCCAACCATTGATCAAAGTACAATATTACTTCTTCTTCTTCGAATATGATAAAATAATCCGGGGAGGGTTTACTGTTAACCAATCGGGAGGTACTCCCTTGGTTTTGAATAAGCCACATCCTCGGGTATTCTTCCGAGCCGAAAAAATGGTACTCTGCATGAAGTGATTCCGGTTTGTTTGGCAAATTTATTCGAAAAGGATTGTTTTCACATACAAATTGCAAAGAAAAAGTGTCAAAAAGACACCAAGCCAAGAAATACGGGCGTAAATCCGTATGAATAGCCACGATGGTAAAGTTAGAACCATCGATAGAAATAGTCGATTTATAGCGTTTAGATGACAAAATTTATCACAAAAATAAAAAATTGATGCGTGTATCAAGAAAAAAATGTTTCTTTGTAGCGCAAAATATCATTTACGAATCATGTCAGAAATCGCAGAAAAAGTAAAAGCAATCATCGTCGATAAGTTGGGCGTTGATGAGGCTGAGGTAGTTACCGAGGCTAGCTTCACCAATGATTTAGGTGCAGACTCTTTAGATACCGTTGAGTTGATTATGGAATTTGAGAAAGAATTCGACATCAGTATTCCAGACGAACAAGCGGAGAAAATTCAAACAGTAGGTGAGGCCGTTCGATATATCGAAGAAAATAAAAAATAATTATGCAACTCAAGAGGGTTGTTGTTACAGGAATGGGCGCAATTACGCCCATAGGGAATACTCTAGATGAGTATTGGAATGCGCTAGTGGCAGGTACCTCTGGTGCAGGGTTTATTACACATTTTGATACTTCCAACTACAAAGTGAAGTTTGCCTGTGAAGTGAAAAACTTCGACGCATTAAACTTCCTCGATAGAAAAGAAGCGAGAAAAATGGATCCATTTACCCATTATGCCTTAGTAAGCGCCGATCAGGCCCTTGCTGACAGCGGAATTCTACAACAATCTTTCAATCCCGATCGTATCGGGGTTATTTGGGGAGCAGGTATTGGAGGTCTTTCTACTTTCTTTCACGAAATTGTGGATTATGCAAAGGGCGATGGGCAACCACGCTTTTCGCCCTTTTTTATCCCCAAAATGATTATCGATATAGCCGCTGGCTATATCTCCATTAAACACAACCTTCGCGGACCCAACTACGGCACCGTGTCGGCTTGTGCATCCTCAACCCACGCACTAATTGATGCATTTAATATCATTCGTTTAGGTAAAGCCGATGCTATCGTGGCCGGTGGTTCTGAAGCCTGTGTAAATGAACCATCTGTGGGTGGTTTTAGTAACATGAAAGCCCTGTCCGAACGCAACGATGACATCGCAACGGCTTCACGTCCTTTCGACAAAGACCGCGACGGATTTGTAATGGGAGAGGGTGGTGCATGTCTTATATTGGAAGATCTTGAACACGCTAAAGCCCGCGGTGCAAAAATCTACGCCGAGATCGTTGGTGGCGGAATGACTGCCGACGCTTACCATCTTACAGCACCGCACCCCGAAGGTTTAGGTGCCACAAACGTAATGAGAATGGCTTTAGAAGATGCTCACATGAACATTTCTGATATCGATTATATCAACGTTCATGGTACGAGTACTCCTTTGGGCGATATCGCTGAAGTCAAAGCCATTAAAAACGTTTTCGGAGAACACAGCTATAACTTGAACATTTCTTCAACAAAAAGCCAAACTGGGCATTTGTTGGGTGGGGCAGGTGCAATCGAAGCAGTTGCTTGTGTTATGGCCGTTGCTAATGATACCGTTCCTCCTACAATCAATCATTTTACGGATGATCCTGAAATAGATCCCAAATTGAATCTAACCTTTAATGTGGCTCAAAAACGCACCATCAACGCAGCATTGAGTAATACATTTGGATTCGGTGGACACAATGCTTCAGTGATTTTCAAAAAATACGTGGACTGATTAACTTCTCAATAACATCCGAATAGCGATTGTTTTTAATTTCCTCAAATAACTTACGAAGAAAAATTAGACTTTTAACAGGAGTTCGTCCTGTGCGTCTAACTATTTACAAAGAAGCGCTTACGCATAGCTCAGTCGTAGATAACTCTTTAAATTCTATCAAATCAACGCTCCCCAAATTCGCGAATTTTAATAATGAACGTTTAGAGTTTTTGGGGGATGCTATTCTCGATGCCGTAGTAGCAGAAGTGCTGTTCAATCGATTTCCATATCGCGACGAGGGTTTCTTAACTGAAATGAGAACCCGCATTGTGAATCGCGAACAAATGGGAGATCTTGCTTTTAAAATAGGACTTATTGAACTAATGGATATGAAGTCAGAGTTGACTAAAAATCCTTCAGCGTTAAAAGGTATAGGTGGTAATGCTCTCGAAGCACTAATCGGTGCAATCTATTTGGATCGTGGTTACAACAAAGCAGCTTGGTTTATCCGACATCGTCTAATCGGTCAGTATTTAGACATGGATAAATTAATGTCCACAGCAGTTAGCCATAAAGCTGTTTTCATGAAATGGGCTCAAAAGCAACAAAAAACCATCGAATGGAATTATGAGATATCCGATGGTTCTAAAAATGAAAAACATGGAGTTTCGCTTATCGTTGACGGTGAAACCTGGTTTACCGAGGTAAACAAAAGTCGTAAGAAAGCCGAAGAACTGTGTTGTGAAAAGGCATGCCGCAAACTCGATCTGAGTCACGCATTATAGTTCATCTGAAGTATTCATAGTGGGAACGTATTTCACTAGACCCTGTTCTTTTGAAAAATTACACCAAATACAACTACTTGAACCACAGCCCGTAAGAAATTCATAACTCTTTAATTTGTGGTGTGCTGTTTTAATATAATTCTCAATAAAATCCAAATCCTCTTGGGCATATTCTAAATCAATCACCGTTAAAGCATGTTCTTGGTCTTCGCTCATGGCTTCGATTTTGGCTGTATTGCATTTCCAAGGGGTGTCGGCACTGTGCTGAATCATTAGGGCATAAATTCCTACTTGAAACCAGTAATCGGGTGGTAGCTTTTTCAAATCCTTATCCTTAACCACCTTATTAGCATGACTTTTTTTCTCAATGTTTTTGGTTTTACCTGTTTTGTAATCGAAAATAATTGCGCGGTCTCCATCAATAACCACCTTGTCGATTAATCCTTTGAGCGACATTCCATGCACATTTGCTTGTATGGAATATTCTGTTTTGAATTGAGGATATTCCATGTATTCTGATTTTTTCTGATCCAAGATAAGGGGCAGTAGTTCTAGGCCTTGCTTGAATCGATTTTCAAACTGCTTTTGAGTAAATCCACCCCTATGTCGGTTCATTTGATACTGAAAAATATCAGTAAATTCTGATAATGAAGGCCATTTTTTGTGTTTAACAAAATCCTCCATTAGTGAGCGCAAGGTTCCATGAATGGCATTACCATACGATGTGTATTCATTTGGTGCGGAGGGTATGCGAATAATATTGTTATAATAAAAACCAATTCCACATTCGATAATACTCTTCACCGATGAAGGCGAGAATACAAACTGATCTATACGATCTTTTAACCACTCTTTGGGATCGATATCGAGTGTAGGCGCATTCTGTAATTGCAGTGTTCGAGCTTGGGCATATTGAATGGTTTGTGAATCAAAAACTTCATCTTTTAAATCCATATCATAGAATTCAGGTATCGTTTCTCCTATGAACTTACTGTAGGTAACATTGGAATTACTATTTCCTACTTTCACCGAAATATAGCTGATTGTGGCTTGTAGTTTAGCTCGGGTTAGTGCTACAAAAAATAATCGGCGCCGCTCTTCGTGTAATAATTCTTCGCCTTTTTCAATTCCAGATGGGATATTGGCACCCTCCAACAACTCTCTCAGTTTATACGGCCAACTTATTCCTTTGTCTCTTTCCCATTCTTTTTCATTGGCCTGGATAATAAATACATAATCATATTCCAAACCCTTTGAACTGTGTGCCGTTACCATTTGAACTCCCTCAGAATTCCCCAAGCGTTTTTCCAACTGTATGCTAACACCCTGTGCTTGCATGGTTTGTATCTTGATGAGTACATCCTTTAGAGTTAAAAAAGGATATCTTTCGGTTTGCGCATTGATAAATGATAAGAAAGTATGCAATAATTCCATGCTCCAGCCATTGTCTTTTTTATTAGATGCGAATGAAACGAATCCGCCTTCGGCATAAATGCGACTGATTAAAGTTCCAATCGTCTCCGAATTAGCAGCAGAAAGCCAATGATTCGTATGTGAAATCAATAACTTCAATTTATTGCTATCTTCATCTTGTCTATTCTCAATTAGTTTCTCGAAATATTCCCTTAATCCTAAGCTATAATTGGATGTTTTTTTCTTTTCATCGAAGTAGCTTACCATCATTTTATTCAACTGCAATGGGTTAAAACCGTATATTTCACTCAGTAGTAAATTATATAATTGATATTCACCGCTGTTGGGAATTTCAGATTCCTTTGTCAGAAAATCCAGCCAATCTAGTAAAAGCTGAATGAGGGGTTCTGTTAAAATATCGACCTTTCTGGATAAAACGAAAGGTATTTTTTTGTCGTTAAATAACGGTAAAAATTCTTCTGCGAATTTATTCTTAGAATAGATGATTGCAATTTCACTGGGTTTTACTCCCGACTGAATGAGTGTTTCAATGGATTGAGTTATTCCGACTGCTTCATGAAATTGATTACTGAATTGCCGAATTTGGGGTGCAATCTGGGGGTAATGGGCATTCTTTCCTCCGCATGTCAATTTTTTACTTAAAGAAGCGTCTTGATTTACCAAACGAAGTTGATTGTGTGAAATAAGTGAATCGCTGGCTTTTAAAATGGAAGAGCTACTCCGATAGTTTTCAGTTAATACAATCGTTTTCAGCGTTGTTTTAAATTTATTTTTGAACTCCATCATGTTGGAAACACGCGCACCTTGAAACGAATAAATGCTTTGATCATCGTCACCAACAACAAAGCAATTTGCCTCCTCTCCCCAAAAATCGATAAGCAATCTTAAAATTTCATTTTGAATTCCACTGGTATCTTGAAACTCATCTACTAAAAAATACTGAAATCGTTCTTGAATGCTCCATTTAAATTCTTCATCATTTTTAAGTTCTCTAAGTACCCATTGCAGCATGTCTTCAAATTCAAATACGCCGTTTTTTGATTTTAACGCTTCGTATTTGGAAAGCAATTGTGCTGCCTCAAGCAATTGTTGCCATGAATGGAACCATTTCTTCGCTTCATCCTGTTTTAAATCCCCTTTTTGCAAGCCCGAGTTTTTTGCCGGTTTAGACCAAGTTAGTTGCTTTGGAAAGGTGGCCTTGAGTAATTCCTCGTCGTTTTTGAAACGATCTATATGGTATTGGAAAAAATCTACGCCTTTGTTTTCTTCCTTCATATACTTCCATAGCGACAATATTTGACTCCGTGTGGCATTGTGTATGTAATCCGAATAGTCTTTTAATAATGAATTGTGGGGCAAATCATCAATCAGTTGCTGCACCAATTCTATGCGTTCAAGTTCATCCATTACACGTAATTCTCTTTTGGAAAAACGTTCGGGATATTCTGAAATTATTTTATTGCACAAACCATGAAACGTATGAATATTCACTTTATATGCTTCGTTACCCATGAAGCTAATCAACCTTTTTTGCATGGCTCTAGCACCTGCTTCAGTGTATGTCAAACATAAAATGTTTTGAGCTAATGTGTCCGTTGTTTCTAGAATATTCATGATTCTAGTGGCCAAAATTTGTGTTTTTCCGGTGCCTGGTCCAGCAATAACCATTACTGGGCCTTCAATGGAATCAACTGCTTTTTTTTGTTGCTCGTTTAAAGATTGGTAAATTGTTTCAAAAGAATCCATAATACTAAATATACGAAAAAAAACACGAAAATCAAAAACAAAAGAAATTGAAAATGGATTTTACTTAAATATCTTTGCCATAATGTCAAAAACAAAAGAACAATATCTGGAAGTAATCAATGAGTGCAGGAATATCTTCATTCGCAAAAACGAGGATTATGGTACTTCCTGGAGGTTGTTTCGACCAAGTAGTTTAACCGATCAACTATTTATTAAAGCGCAGCGCATTCGAAATGTGGAAGAATCCGGTAAGAATCATGTTGGTGATGATTTGCGCAGTGAGTTTTTGGGAATTGTGAATTATAGCTTAATGGCCTTGATCCAATTGGAAATGCAACAAACCCCAGACAATATTATTTCAGAATTAGCATCCCCCGAAAAAGAAAAGTTGCAAAATGGTTTGGAAAAAGTGATGTTCATGTATAATGATTGGGCTGCTAAAACAATGAATCTCATGCTACTGAAGAATTCCGACTACAGCGAAGTTTGGCGCGAAATGAGAATCAGTAGTTTTACCGATATGATTCTAGTTAAATTAGCTAGAATCAAGCAAATTGAAGATAATTCAGGAAAAACTTCGGTTTCTGAAGGAGTAGATTCCAATTATCAAGACATTCTGAACTATGCCATCTTTGCACTAATAAGAATGTCTGAACAATAAACCCAAACAGTAAATTCCATGATGTTAAAAAATGTATTCAATCTGTTAAAATGGCTAACCGGTGCATTGTTTGTGTTTTCAGGTTTAGTGAAACTCAATGATCCAAGTGGTTTTTCAATCAAACTAAACGAGTACTTTGATGTATTTGCCGACGATCTAAAATCTAAGCAAGATTCTTTGCAATACGAATGTTGGGTTAATGGGAAAATATTGCTCTCAGGCAAGCGTGAAGTCAATCCTTATCAACCCATTCAAAATTATAAAATGGATCTTGGGATACCCGGCGGAGGTCATTTCACGGGTTGTCAATTGAATCACAGTTCTCTAAAGGAATGTGGTTGCAAATTGTTGTTTGCTGTATATTTACAACAAGAAGGTTCTAATTTTGCACAAAATTCTGCTGGAAAATTGACCATGGAATTGGATTCAAGTCAATGGAAAAACGTGAATCTACAATTGAAGTTCAAACTAATATCCACCAAATCCAAGCAAATTTCCTGGATGCAAGAATTCAAACAGCAGGGTTTTAAACAGTATTTGAGTGATGATGGACTTGGGCCGATGACAGGTGGACCCGATTTATCTTTGAAAGCGAAAATCGATCAAACAAAACTGATCAAACCGCATGGTGGTCTGTATGATTTTTTCAAATGGCTAAAGAACTATTCCTTGCAACTAAGTATTTTCTTTTGTGCTTTAGAGGTGATTTTGGGATTTGCCTTGATTCTCGGATGGAGATTCCATCTAGTTTGGAGCATCACAGCATTACTAATTATCTTTTTTACTTTCTTAACAGGATATTCCGCCTATTTTAATAAAGTTACAGATTGTGGATGTTTTGGCGATTTTATCAAGTTGAAACCATGGGATTCCTTCAAAAAAGATGTGGTCTTATCTGTTGTGGTTATGTTGCTTTTTTGGGGAAGGAAATTCAATTCCCCGCTCATTTCAAATGTTCGAATTTCCAACTTAACGATGGCTTTTCTCAGCATTGCAACCGGTATTTTCGGTGTACTCTGCTATTTCTATTTACCCTTGTGGGATTTTTTGCCCTATAAAGTAGGAAACGATATCAAAAAAATAATGTACGAAATTCCACCCGGTGAAAGAGAAAAAGACTCTACCGTGGTTCGTTTTGTGATGTTTAACGGGAAAGATTCTACTCGTGTTTCCACTTCAGATTATTCAAAAACTCTCGAAAAAGGATACCAATTTATTCGTTCCGACATTCAAATAATCATCGAAGGTTATAAAAGCCCCATCCATGATTTTGCAATTTACGATCCAATAAAGGGGGATTTGAAAGATACTTTCCTGAATTACTCTGGATTCCAATTGGTTTGGGTGGCGCCGTTTTTAGAGTCATCGAATGTAAATGCATTAAAAAAGTTCAGTGCTTTGAATTTGGAATGGAAAAAAATAACCAAAAATGCACCAATTTATGCTTTAAGTTCGGCTTCTCCTGAATTTGTTAGTGAATTTGTAAAGAAAGAACAACTGAATTATTCGTTCTATTCAGCAGACCAAAAAATGTTGATGACCATGGCTCGATACAATCCAACGCTATATTTATTTAAAGGCCCAGTTGTATTGAATAAATGGAGTGGTGTAAATTTACCGCAAATTGCGGAAATTGAAGACTGTATTTTTAACCTTGATGAAAATGAATAGATGAAAACCATTCTTAATAAAATTCCGTTTTTAATTGCCGTTTTATTAGGATTGGTAATATTTATATTCGTGCTTTTTCAGGCGCTACCCGGTCCAGAACAAATATTGAGTTCACAAAGATCGGATGCTGCAACTACTGAAGCAATCACCAAGGAATTGGGGTTAAATCAACCCATATGGATTCAGGCGCTTTCGTATTTGAATGACGTTTCTCCTATTTCCTATTATTCATTTAGTAATATACCTTCGGAAATTCGAGGTGTTCATTTTTCGATGGGGGAATCTACATTTTGGTTGAAATTTCCATACTTAAGAACATCGTTTCAAACGAAGCGTGAAGTGAGTTCCATGTTGGGGGATGCTTTTGTAGGAACCATGGTTTTGGCAGGCGCGTCCATGTTGTTTTCAATGCTACTAGGAATTCCATTGGGGATTTTAGCCGCTTTAAAGAAAAATACCTGGTTGGATCACTGTATTGTGTGGCTATCCACCTTGGTCATTTCGGTACCATCATTTTTTTCGGCCATGCTATTTTCTTGGTTGTTTGGATATGTTTATCATTCTTACACGGGTCTGCCCATGACGGGAAGTTTAATCGAACTCGACCATTTGGGCGAGTACCGTATGATTCATCTCAATCATTTGGTATTGCCAGCCATTGCTTTGGGCATCCGGCCTTTGGCGGTATTCATACAGTTAACACGAAATACAGTAGCCGATGTTATGGAAATGGATTTTGTAACTACCGCATATGCTAAAGGTTTAAAACGAAGTGTCGTAATTAAAAGACACATATTGCCCAACTCATTGAATCCTATTGTTACCTCTATTGGGGGATGGTTTAGCAGCTTGTTAGCAGGATCTTTTTTTACTGAATATATATTTCAGTGGAAAGGATTAGGTAAAATAACCATCGAAGCACTTCAACAAAGTGATTTACCTGTGGTGATGGGGGCTGTTTTATTCACAGCATGTGTGTTTTTCATTGTGCATCTTTTTACAGAAGTGTTGTATGTTTGGATGGACCCTCGATTGAGGGCAAATTAATTCCTTATTTTACAGTAAAATGAATAAAGTATTCTTAATCGGCTTGCCTGCTTCAGGAAAAACAACCACAGGAAAATGGTTGGCAGATAAATTGGGTTGGGATTTCCTGGATTTGGATCAAGTAATTATTAAGAGTAGTGGCAAAAGTATTTTCGAAATTTTTGAAACTCAAGGTGAACAAGCATTTCGTGAAATGGAAGCCGATTGTTTGAGAAAAACCAAAGAATTAAATAAAGTCATCATTGCATGTGGTGGCGGTACTGCCGCTCATTTTTCCAATATGGAATGGATGATTTCTAACGGAATGACGGTATTTCTAAACCCAGAATTAACCATTCTTTCTCAACGTTTAGCGGATAATTCTGCTGAGAGACCTTATTTTGCCCATTTAAATACCAAAGAAATTGAAGCTAAATTGTTGAAATTGTTGGAAGAACGTCAAATATTTTACTCGAAATCCAAAATAGTTTGGAATAAATCAATGCCTACCGACACTTTGTATTATGCTGTAAATCAATTAGTTGAAAATTAATTGATTCAATTTGCAACTTTTGTGAATTAATCGTGTATAAAAATTACTCATTTTTTTTCTTTTGGTATTTGGTAATCACATTCACTTTCATACTTTTGAGAAGTTAACCAAATAAATTCAACTCTTTATAATGAACAAATCAGATTTAATCGGGAAAATATCAGCTGATGCTGGTATCACCAAAACTCAAGCTCAAGCAGCTTTGAACAGTTTCATCGACGCTACAACTGGTGCGTTGAAATCCGGCGACAAAGTAATTTTAGTTGGATTCGGTACCTTCTCTACTAGCACTCGTGAAGCTCGTAAAGGTCGTAACCCTCAAACTGGAAAAGAAATTAACATTCCTCAAAAAACTGTAGTTCGTTTCAAGCCAGGTGCTGAGTTGAGCAACAGCGTAAAATAATATTTTACTTTTGAATGTATAAAGAAGGTTGCTTAAATCAAGCAGCCTTTTTTTTTGTATTTGATTCATACAGAGTGGGATTATACTTCAAATAAGCGGAATTGATTTTCTTGATTAATTTTGCATGAAATGAATCAACTTTCCACTAAAGCA
>CAZQFZ010000017.1:0-31990 GCA_964592635.1 uncultured Rhizobium sp. | reverse complement strand
AATGATCGGTGATATACACATATTCACCACCAGTCATGCTTGCCATATACTTCATCAAAAATTCAGTTGAAGTATTAATTCCACTGGCAGTTATAGGAATGATTCTAATACCTTTAGCTGATGCAGCTTGAACCAATTCTCTAATTTTTTCTGCTTGAGTATCGTGAGGTGGTGCATCCAGAACCAAAAACAAAATTTTGGAAATCGAACGCTCAGACCAATGAAGTTCGTTGATTGCTGTATTTAAACCTGCATCCACTGCCTCAGGGAAATCTCCACCACCGCTAGCAACTTGCTCAGAAACAAATCCCAAAATATCATCCACACGATCAGTAAAATCAGAGGATTTACTTACATAAGCATCACCAATATCACGATAAAAAACACTTGAAATACGTATTTTGGAACAAGGAAGAGCTTTCTGTGCATTCTGAGCAAAATAACTCAATTCTTTTTGTAAATAACGGATTTCATCACCCATACTACCCGTTGCATCCATCACAAAGCAAACATCTACTTCTTGCGTGTTCTGGGTTAAAATATTCAATCGGTATTCTTCAATAGAGTTACTGGAAGTAGATGTTTTACCCAAATAATTCCAACCTTCTCCAGATTGAATATACACCGAGAATTTTTCAGACAATCCCGGCGAATTGAACGTGTATGGATTTGCCCATAATTCTGCCAAACCTGAATTGTCTGTGATACTCGACCAAATAACAGAGTCTTTATTGTTTCTCAATTGAAGGCGCTGCAAGGGAATGCCCATTCCCTCATTGTTGCTAATTCTAACAGAAATTCTCTTGTATAGTAAATCAAATCCCCAATGTTTTTGAATGCTCTTTATGGATGCATCCTCATGTGTTTTTTTAAACTTGGTCCAGTTGTCTAAATCAGACCATCTACCAGCAGTTACAATTCCAGCTTGAATGGATTCATCGGGTTTCGAAGATAGACCATCATCTGTAACACCAACGGATCGTTTTGCCTTCATTGGGATTGGAGAAACTGCTGCACCATCTAATTTGCTGCCTTTTATACTTGCAGTTTTAACTCCATCAATGAAATAGGGCTCACTTGAAACATCTCCGTCTGCGTCGATTGTCCATTCTTTTGTTTCAAGAGGAACAGCAACAACATCTTTATCACTTGAAATGGATTTTTCTAATCGAGAACTTTTTATTTTATTATTATGTACAGTCCTTTCATTAGTCTCAGTACGGTGGACATTATTTACTGCGTAAAATGAATTATCAAAATGATATATCTCATCCGCTTTAAGTGTATAAATGGGCAGTGAATTTAATTTTTGATTTTCAATCAAATGTTGTTTGCTTACAAATGACAATCGATATTTATCTTGTTTAATTCCTTTGAAACGTGTGTTGCCGTAAAAATCGATCTCAGTGGAATCTATTTGCCTGGTTTTGATATTCTGAAAGTAGATTTTTCTAGGACCCGGATTTTGCATGGCGGATAACTGCATCGTAAATAAAATTCCAGCCACAATGTTGATGATTTTGTAGAATTTTTTTGAGTTCATGGTTTCTTAATACCAAAAATACAGAAAAGGTAAATGATTATATTTGCGACTTTATGTCGAACAAAAATAAGAAGTATTTTGATGCCTTAACTTATCATTCTGAAGGCAGACCTGGAAAGATTGAAGTGATTTCAACAAAGCCAACTCGTACACAGTTTGACTTAGCACTGGCGTATTCACCTGGGGTGGCTGAACCTTGTTTGAAAATTGCTGAAAATATAGAGGATGTTTATAAGTACACTGCAAAAGGAAATTTAGTAGCCGTAATAAGTAATGGTACCGCTGTTTTGGGTTTGGGGGATATTGGTCCGGAAGCTTCAAAGCCCGTAATGGAAGGTAAGGGTGTGCTTTTCAAATTATTCGCTGATATCGATGTTTTTGATATCGAATTGAATTGTAAGGGAGTAGAGGAATTTATTCAAACAGTAAAAGCCATGGAACCCACTTTTGGGGGCATTAATTTGGAAGATATTAAAGCACCCGAAAGTTTTGAAATCGAAGAACGATTAAAAGCAGAGCTGAATATTCCTATAATGCACGATGACCAACATGGAACAGCTATAATTTCCGGGGCCGGTATGTTAAATGCTTTGCTATTAGTTGGAAAAGATATTAATACAGTCAAATTGGTTGTAAATGGTGCCGGTGCCTCTGCGATAGCTTGTACGAAGTTGTTTGTAAGTTTGGGTGTCAACAAAAACAATATTGTCATGTTGGATTCTAAGGGTGTAATCCACGAAAATCGAGATGATTTGGATAAATACAAGCGCCAATTTGCAACAAGCCGCCAACTTCAAACTTTGGAAGAGGCGTTGGTTGATGCGGATGTTTTTGTGGGATTGAGTAAAGGGAATATTCTGACTCCTGAAATGATACTATCTATGGCCAAAGATCCCATTGTATTCGCAATGGCGAATCCTACTCCGGAAATTGATTATAATTTGGCTATTCAAACACGTCCCGACATTATTATGGCAACAGGCAGAAGTGATTTTCCTAACCAAGTAAATAATGTGTTGGGATTTCCATTTATTTTTAGGGGAGCTTTAGATGTAAGGGCTACGGCCATTAATGAAGAAATGAAATTGGCCGCTGTTCGTGCAATTGCATCCTTGGCACATGAACCAGTTCCTGAGGTGGTAATGATGGCTTACAATGAAAATAATTTGAGTTTTGGTAAAAATTACATAATCCCCAAACCCCTAGATCCTAGATTGATTACCACCGTTGCACCCGCAGTTGCAAAAGCAGCAATGGAATCAGGTGTAGCTAGAGTGCCCATTTTGGATTGGGAAGAGTATAAAGAAAATCTCCGAAAACGATTGGGAATTGATAATGATTTTGTGAATCGTTTGATGACCAGAGCAAAAACATCCCCCAAAAAAGTGGTGTTCGCGGAAGCCGATAACGTAAAAATACTTCGAGCCGCCCAAGGTTGTTTAAATGATAAAATAGCACATCCCATCTTACTAGGGAATAAAGAAAGTATTCAGAAATTAATGGAAGAAAACAATATTGATTTACCTAATGTGACCATTATTGATCCCAGAAAAGAAATTCAAAAACAAGAAGAATATGGAAAATTGTTATTTGAAAAACGCGGTAGAAAAGGTTTAACACAATACGAGGCGAAATACCAAATGGCAAATCGAAATTATTTTGGATCCATGATGGTAATGGCAGGTGAAGCAGATGTATTTATTTCTGGGTTAACTAGAAATTATCCATTGGCCCTTAAACCCGCTATCGAATGCATTGGTACCTCAGAAAAATCGTCGCGAATTTCTGGAATGCATGTTATGATGACCAAATACGGTCCAAAATTCTTTTCCGATACTACGGTGAATGTTCAACTGAATGAAGATGAAATGTATGGATTGGTAAAAGATGTATATGAAAAGGTGAAATCTTTCCAAATCGAACCCAGAATTGCCTTGATTTCCTATTCTAATTTCGGGTCGAATCAAGAACAAAAAATACCGTCCATGATGTCGAAAGTAGTCAAACGTTTACATCAAAACGATCCCCACATTATTGTAGATGGTGAAATGCAACCCGTTTTTGCAATTGACGGCGAACAGCGAATGAATTTTTATCCGTTTAATAAATTAGGAAGTAAATCGGCCAACACATTTGTTTTCTCCAATTTGGAAAGTGCAAATGCAACCTATCAAATATTGAGAACGATGGGAAATGTGGAGGCCATTGGACCCGTTTTGTTGGGCTTAAAGAAAACAGTGCATATTCTTCACCACAGCTCTACGGTTCGCGAAATCATGAACATGGTAGCTTTGGGAGTGGTTGAAGCCCAAGAGAAAGAGTGATTTTTCAATTAATAACTATAAATTAAATGCAATTTCAAAAGATTGAATTTGAATCGACTTTGTATTTTCAAATGCTTGCATTGAGATACGATGTTCTAAGGAAACCGCTGAAATTGCATTTTTCCCTATCCGATTTAGTAGCTGATCGAGAATCCCTTCATTTTGTGGGAATTGAGAATAAACAAGTTATAGCTTGTTTGATTTTGACAGCCAAAATCGATAATGCTAAATTGCATTCCCATTCCGTTGCATCCAATGTATATAAAATGCGACAAGTTGCAGTAAATCATGAATTACAAGGAAAGGGTATAGGTAAAAAATTGGTGCAATTTGTTGAAGCTGAAGCCAAAAGGATGGGAATTACGCATTTCGAATTAAACGCCAGAAAAACGGCAGTTCCTTTCTATTTATCAATGAACTACATAATTCAAGGGGATGAGTTTGAAGAAGTTGGAATTCCTCATTACAAGATGAAAAAAGAACTGTAAATATTAATTCATCCGATTTATTCCTCTTTTTCGCGAATTCCTATTCAACCTTGCCTTTCAAACCCTATTTTTGCGTTTTCTCATGAATACAATTATCACTTTACTTCAATTTTTCGCAGCGCTGGCCATTTTAGTTACGCTTCATGAATTAGGACATTTCTTGGCTGCAAGAGCATTCGGAATAAAAGTTGAAAAATTCTATCTGTTTTTCGATGCTTTCGGTGTTAAACTATTCAAATTTAAAAAAGGAGATACAGAGTACGGTATCGGTTGGTTACCCTTGGGAGGATATGTGAAAATTGCTGGTATGGTAGATGAAAGTTTGGATACCAACCAATTAAAAAGTGAACCCCAACCTTGGGAGTTTAGATCCAAACCCGCTTGGCAACGATTAATAGTAATGGTGGGAGGAGTATTTGTTAATCTGATTTTGGGAATTTTTGTCATCTCTGGTTTGATTTTTTCTCAAGGTGAAACTTACATCCCCAATAATGTAATTAACAGTCAAGGTGGTATTTATGCAAGTCCCACAGCACGAAAAATGGGCTTTCAAACCGGTGATAAAATCATCGCTCTAAATGGAAAACCGGTCGATAATCTATTGTCAGAATTTGGTGATCCCACCTTCCTAACAATGGATAAAAAGGAAGTTAAGATTAATAGAAATGGTAAGGATACTACCATCATTCTACCGGTAAACATGGAAGATAAACTGACCTTGAATTCAGAACTCCCCTTTATTTCACCGCGTTATGATTTTAGTATCGGAAATGTCGTAGGTGGTAGTCCTGCAGATAAAGCAGGTTTAAAGTCAGCCGACAGAATCAAAATGATAGATTCACAAATTGTATGGTCGTTTTTTGAATTCAAAGAAATTTTGACTGCCAAATCAGGTAAAAAAGCGGATTTCATCGTAACAGATACCAACGGAACAGAACGTATGATTCAAATTGCCATCAGTGAAGATGGAACCATTGGATTTCAGCCATCTATTGGTGGATTTGAAGGAAAATCAAAGCAAATAGAATATGGTTTTTTTGAATCCATATCTCTAGGAAGTTCAAAAAGTTTTGGAATGATTTCTGCCAATCTGTCGGGATTGAAAAAAGTGGTTTCCGGTAAAGTGAATGCAAAAAGTTCATTGGCTGGTCCAATTGGAATCGCACAAATGTATGGTCCCCGTTGGGATTGGGTGAATTTTTGGACCTTAACTGCTACCTTGAGTTTGGCGCTAGCGTTAATGAATATTTTGCCCATTCCAGCTTTAGATGGTGGACATGTGATGTTCTTGCTTTATGAAATTATCGCACGTCGTCCAGTAAATGATAGAGTACTGTATATCGGACAACTTATTGGAATGGCTATATTGTTGAGCTTGTTTGTGTTTATTTTCTGGGTAGATATTTCAAGATTGTTGGGTTTCTAATAGTTTTTATGTGGATTTCAAAAACGACATTATTTAAATTTTGAGTATGAATCCTTTTGAAATTCTACAAGTGAATGAGTCAATTATACCAGACCAAAAACTGGTTCGTCAAAAATATTTGGCCATTCAAATGGGTGAACATCCCGATTTCGGAAAGGATGGTGAAGCTTCTGAAAAAGCGAATCAAGCATATTCCATCCTCAAGAACGATGTGGAAAGAGTGAAGTCCATTTTATTGCTTCGAGGTGATGTGAATTTAAAAGAGAATGCACTGAGTCCCGATTTCTTGATGTTAATGATGGATCTTTCTGACGAAATAGTTGAAGGCATTTCAGGCGATACAGATTTACTTAATTCTGTTAAATTGAAAATTCAAAATTCAATTTCTGAATTGAATGCAGAACTGAAAGAATTTAACGATTTGGCCACTTTGAATAATTGGGGTATTTTGGATTATCCAATGGAGTTTTTAAATAAATTAAATAGTTGGTTTCAGAAATACATGTACCTTAAACGCTTGGAGAAAAATGCACTCGGTATAAAAGAACTATAATTTAATTAATTTCAATTCAGAATGGATAAAAAACGCACTATCGCCGAACACTATGAAATCCAATTGATTATTCGTAGATTGGCTCATCAAATTGCCGAAAATCATATTGACTCTGGCAAAATAAAATTGGTTGGCCTAAATCAAAGAGGCAAGTTCGTTGCAGATCTAATTCAATTGGAATTACAATCTATTGTTCCAAATCGACTTCACGATGTTAGTTATTTAGAAATTTCCAACTCATTAATTGTTAATGATTTAGTTCTAAATAGCTCCGAAAAAAATGCTGTAATCATTCTGGTAGATGATGTACTCAACTCAGGTAAAACCGCTTTTGTAGCTTGTGCAAGAATTTTTGAACAGGGAGTTTTAGGACTAGAAACTGCATTTTTAGCTGAACGAGCTCATCGCGTGTATCCTATATTGGCAAATTATGTAGGTATCTCAGTAGCAACTACACTTCAAGATCACGTGTATTTCAACAATACTGAAACCAATCAGTTGGAATTATATTTATTGTAATAAAAAAGTCAACTAATTTTTTTTTGACTTCGGGACATGTACTTTTGTCATATCCAGACAATTAGATATACATATCGCTTTTTTCTCTTCGGATTGGCTTTGATCTTTCAAAGCACCATGAATTGTGTTTTTTCAACACACATTGTGGGTGGTGAAATGACCTATACTTCCTTGGGAAATAATCAATATAAACTTCGACTTGATTTATATATCGACTGCATTAATGGAAGTGCCGAGGCCATTTCAAGCGACGCACAAGCCTACATTTCTGTTTTCAATGGAAGCACTCAAAAAATCTTAACAGGATATCCTGTTTTGGTTAACCGTAGGGGTCCTGAAAGGGTTGAAAAAACCAATTATAATTGCATTTTGGTTAAACCCAATGCTTGCGTTGATCATTATTATTATGAAACCACCGTTACTCTAAGTCCCATTACAGGAGGTTATTATGTTTCATTTCAACGTTGCTGCCGAAATGGTACAATAAGCAACATCATCGATCCGGGAGGTACGGGTGCTAATTATTGGGTTTTTATACCGGATCCAAGAAAAATTGGCAAGGCCAACTCCAGTGCTGTGTTTAAACAATTACCCCCTAATTTTTTATGTACAAATACCGCTCTAAAGTTCGACCATAGTGCCGTAGACTCTGATGGCGATAGCCTTGTCTATAGTTTAGTAACACCATTCACCGCCGCCAATACGGTGGATCCTCGTCCTGATAATAGAGGAAACGGAACTATAGAATCCCCCCCGTTTACCCAAATCCAATGGAGAAACACGTACTCCGATCAGTATCCAATCGATGGAATTCCTGGAATGAAAATCGATTCATTTACAGGTTTACTTACACTTACACCAACAAAAGTGGGTCAGTTTGTTGTGGGAATTTCAGTAAAGGAATACCGCAACGGTGTATTGATTACAGAAGTAATTCGCGATTATCAGTTCAATGTTCAAGCATGTAAGGTTGATGTAGTTGCGAGTTTTTTTGCACCTAAGTTTATTTGCGGTTATACTTTTCAGTTCCAAAATTTGAGTACAGGCGCACAAAGATACCACTGGAATTTTGGAGTGGATAGTTTGTCTAATGATACATCCAATTCAATTCGACCCACCTATACCTATCCCAAAGAAGGAACTTATAAAGTCAAATTATACGCTTATAAAACCACATGCACAGATAGCTTTGAATTAACAGTAACTGTCGTAAAACCACAATTCCCCCAATTACCAAACGATACTGTAATTTGTCCTGGTTCCACTTTAAAATTAAAATCCAACATTAAAGGAACCCAATATTTGTGGAACGGGTCGCCAGGCCCAGATTCTCTGTTAGTCAAAGTGCCAGGAACATTTATCCTGGGTGTAGAACAACAGTCTTGTGTATGGTACGATACCATCCGAATAAAGATGGACAATTCTTCGGTCAAAGCTGAAGGTGATACCATTTATTGTACATATGATGTTTTTTCCAAAAAAATATACTGTAATTCTCCGTTTCCTCAATTTTATCAGTGGAGCAACGGTAAAAACGATTCAATAATTTTTGTAGATAAACCAGGAAAATACAGCGTATTGGCAACTTCCCAGTATGGCTGCTTATCCAAAGATACCGTCGAGATTTTGCAATTCCCTGAAATCAATGTATATCTAAACGATACAGTGGTTTGTCCGTCAAATGAAATCACATTAAGCGCATACACCGATAGGCCATTGGCTGTTTTTTCTTGGGATAATTTATCCAATACCAATTCCTCTAAATTTAAAGTATCAAAACCAGGTAGCTACGTAGTCAAGGTAGTTGAAGGTTATTGTATCGATCTTGATACTTGTGAAATTTCATTTTTTCCAAATGTATTGGATTTTGGAAGTGATAAACGTTTCTGCGACAAAATCGATACTCTTTTTAAAGCTCCTAGAAACGATTTTAAATCTGTAACATGGAATAAAACCGTCAATTCTTTTTCATTCCGTGCCAAGCAAATGGGCAAATTGTACATAGATGTAGTGAATTCTAATGGGTGCATGGAATCCGATTCAATTCAGTTGAAACTGTTTCCTAGTCCAACTCTTAACCTCGGAAACGATACTGTATTGTGCTTGTCTGAGAAACCTATATTGGATGCAGGCTCAGGTATGGAGTCGTATATGTGGAACAATGGAAGTAGGTCTCAGAAAATAGTGGCTTACGACAGTGGATTATACATTGTTGAGGTTACTGATAAAGAAGGTTGTAGGTCAATTGACTCGATTTGGATAAATAAAAAGAAAGACCTTTATCCTTCGGAAATTTTTATGCCCAATGCGTTTACCCCGAACGATGATGGACTAAATGATTTATTTCCAAATGTGAAATACGAGGTAAAGGGCGCTTTTTATGATTTGAAGTTATTCAATCGTTGGGGCGAAAAACTAATGGAATCCAGTACGCCCGACGGAAATTGGGATGGATTTATTTGGGGAAAACCCGCACCAGAAGGCGTTTATGTGTTTAAACTGACATGGATTGGTTGCGATAATTATATTCGCACACAATATGGTGACTTTACCTTGCTGAGATAATCAGTGCAATTTTGCTCGCTTGTAGTTATTGAGGTTTGTTGTTTGAAACGCGACGAATTCCATTTTTAAGCAATGTAGAATTGAAGTTGATTATCAATCCCAACTTGTAATCATTAATTCGAATCATTTTTAACATTCGTTGGATTTCAACCTCTGAAATGTCGTTGTTTGTTACCACTTCAATAACTACTTGATTGGAAACAACAAAATCCAACGAGTAAACGTCGCTCATTAATATAGTTTTATATTGAAAATCAATGGATTTGTTTTGCTCGTACTCCAAACCCTCTGAATCCAATTCGTATTTTAAACAGTTAATGTAAACGCTTCTGTCCATTCCTGGACCTATAATTTTATGAATATCTATGGCTTTACCGATAAGTAAATGTGCCAACTCTTCTTCATAATTTTGAATATCTTGCATAACAGGGTTTTGTTTTTAAATAAGATTTTTTTATAATACGCAAAATTAATTCAATTTGTTTGATATTTGCTCTCGCATTTAGTGAAAGGTCTTAATAATTTGGTAAATATCAATTTTCACGACCAAAATTCTAAAAGCATTGTAAAATTTGATAAGTTACAAAATGTGACAGTCTTTTTTGCATATTTCCAGTCATAATTGATTTTAACTAAACAATATAAGCAGCAACATGAATTACTTGATTAAAAATGCCACTGTTGTAAATGACGGGGTGAGTAAGATTCTGGATGTATTCATTTCAAACGGCGTAATAGTTAATATAGACACTAATTTACAGAAAACAGAAAATTGCAAAGAGATAAATGCAGAAGGAATGTATTTATTGCCAGGAGTCATAGATGATCAAGTTCATTTTCGCGAACCCGGACTTACGCACAAAGCAAATATTGCAACTGAATCAAAAGCGGCACTAGCAGGGGGAGTTACTTCCTTCATGGAAATGCCCAATGTTTTGCCTCAAACTACAACGAATGAATTACTAGAATCAAAATATCTAATAGGTAAAGATTCATCGTGGGTGAATTATTCTTTTTATTTAGGTGCTACCAATGATAATTTGGAGGAACTTAAAAAAGTGGATACAGAGAATGTTTGTGGAGTGAAAATATTCATGGGCAGTTCTACAGGTGATATGTTAGTGGATGATTCCAATGTTCTCCATAAAATTTTTGCTCAAGTTCCTACGTTAATTGCAACCCATTGTGAATGTGAAACTCGTGTGAAATCAAGGTTGGAAGATGCAAAAAACAAATTCCCAAATGGAATACCTGCAAATCAACATCCAGTTATCCGGGATGATCAGGCATGTTATTTGAGTTCATCTTTAGCGGTTGAACTAGCAAGAAAGTACAACACCCGATTGCATATTCTTCATATTACATCCGCCATTGAAACCCATTTATTCCGAAATGATATCCCCCTAAATCAAAAAAGAATAACCTCCGAAGTTTGTGTGCACCACCTCCATTTTGTAGATAAGGATTACGAAAAATTACAACACCAGATTAAATGCAATCCCGCAATTAAAACCCAATCCGACCAAGATGCACTGTGGACAGCTTTATTAGATGATCGTTTGGATGTCATTGCTACCGATCATGCCCCACATACCAAAGAGGAAAAGTTTCACCCCAATTATCTAAATTGCCATGCTGGATTACCATTAATTCAGCATACCTTGCTTCTCATGCTTGAAAAAGTACAAAATGGTAAATTGAGTATTGAGAAGATGGTTGAAAAGATGTCGCACAATCCCGCAATCGCTTATAAATTGAAAAATCGTGGATTTATTCGCGAAGGATATGCAGCGGATTTAGTGTTGGTTAAACCCAATACACCTTATCAAGTTACGGAAGATTCCATTTTGTACAAATGCGATTGGTCACCACTGTTAGGTACAAACTTTAGCCATTCTATTGATTCTGTATTTGTTAACGGTACTTTAAGCTATTGTAGAGGTGAGTTTGGAGAAGTAAATTCACAACGTTTACAATTTGAAAAAAATCGCTAACGAGCGCATTAGCTCGGTTTAACTCGGTTGTAAATCAGTATTCGGGTAATAGTTAAATTTAGGTTGAACTCCAAATATTATAGGACTCAAATTATTTTATTGCGCTGTTTATAAAATGCGAACAGCGCAGTTTCGAGAGGCTGAGATACATCCATTTGGAAATATCCAATACCATTAGAATAACAATTCTCTTTGATTTTTTGTACTCTTTGCGTTTCATTCTCAGAATATAATTTCTGATATTCCGTAGGATTTAGTCTTATTTCTTCTTGAGTTTCTAAATCATGAAATCGAATAGGCCCGTCTTGAAGTTTTAAATTTAATTCTAAATCTTGATCCATAATGTGAATTAAAAGGACTTCCGACTTTTTGAAACGCATGAAGCTCAAACTATTCCAGAATTCCTTCTCCTCATCCGGATTGTTTTTATTCCATAAGCAATCGCTGCAAATCACTACCAAATTCCTTCTTCCTAAATGATGAAGAGATTCACTAATTGGGGTGGAAACAGTTTTAATTTCCAATAAGGTTTCCAATTTCGATGTCTGTTTTTTCTCGGGGGATGTTAATTCGATACTTAAACCATGATTCCACAACCTCTCAAGTAGATTTACACAGTAACTTAAGTGGCTTTTAGTGGACTTCAATTCGGACTGCCATAGCACATTTCGGCCGTTAAACAATTGTAAACCAAAAGCATCCCGCTGTTTGTTCAAAATAAATCCTATGGTAGAACTGATTAATAATCCTAATTTTAGTTTGTTTTGCTGAGGATAGGGGAACGCCATACTTCCAGAAACATCCAACCATATATGTGCCTTTAAATTGGTTTCCTCAATAAATTGTTTTACATATTTCTTTTCAGTTCTCGCCAGCAATTTCCAATCTAGGTTTTTTACACTCTCTCCATTATTGTAGAAGCGGTGTTCAGCAAATTCAACGGAAAATCCTTTTAATGGACTGTTATGAAGGCCGGTAATAAATCCTTGCATCGCCTTTTGAGCTAAAAACGACAAATTATTGATTCCTTGAACTTCTTTTAAAAACATAATTCAGTCTTCCTAATGTACGATTTATTTATGAAATTATTGGTACTCTATTCGGTCTTAAGTAACATTAAATTGGGGATGTTCAATTAGTTCTGTTCTTTCATTTTATTAGTTGTTTTGGTGACAACTTATTTCAGGACGGGAGATTCAGAATAAAAAAGGCTGCCTTCTTAAAGACAGCCTTTTTATTTCACGTTTTTCTAAATTAAACGTGAGCTTCTAATTTTTGACTCAAAACCGTTTTAGGAACTGCTCCAATGATCTTGTCAACTACTTCACCGTTTTTGAAAACCAAAATAGTTGGGATACTGCGAACTTGATAGTTCATCGCGATATCCGGATTTTCATCTACATTTAATTTTCCTACAACTGCTTTTCCATTATAATCATTGTGCAATTCTTCAACGATTGGGCCGATCATTTTGCAAGGACCGCACCATTCTGCCCAAAAATCCACCAAAACCGGTTTGTCAGAACCCAAAACTTCGCTTTGGAAATTACTGCTTGTAAATTCAACTGCCATAGTAAATGCAAAGTTACAATAAAAAAATGTATAGACTAAATCAATTGTCGACGATAATCGACCCCTAGACCGAATAATGCAAAATCGAATAGGGTAGGGTCGGCAGGATGAATCTCCCTAAATATCGACGTTAATTGTTCACATCCTTCCCAATTCCCCTTTATGTTTTTTGCTATTCCCAATGCTTCAGTCATTCTTAATACATGTACATCCAAGGGCATCATCAATTCAGCAGGTGTAATGGAATTCCATATTCCGAAATCCAATCCATCGTTTTCTCTAACCATCCAACGCAAAAACATGTTTAGTCGTTTACACGCGCTTTTTTTTCTGGGATCTGAAACATGTTTTTTAGTTCGGTTTTCACCGGTTTCAAACATCCAATCGTAAAAATTCGACAGTCCAATTCTGACGCGATTTTTACGGAACATTAGTGGATTATTCTCCATTAAACCAGAATTTGAATCGATATTCATCGATTCAATTGAACTCAAATTATTATAACCAGATAAATCCATATTAGCAGATACAGCTGAATCTAAATCTGAACTTGAATTATCATGATTGCTATTTTGATCGCTTAATAACGATGACTCATTTTTGTCCGATAACTGAATTAATGCAAATGCAGATTCTAAGGATTGTCCTGCTTTGTACAGTATTTGAAATCGACGCAAAATGTAAACAACATCCTCTGTGTTTAGTGTTCTATGAACAAACCCCTTAAGTTGTTTTTCATCTGATTTTTCAAAATTACACACAAAATCAAATGGAGCATTATCCATTCGATTCAATAATTCGCTGCTGGATTTGATAATGCTTTTCCTTAGTCCCCATGCCATTATTGCACTGAAGAATGCCGAAATCTCAATATCCTCTTTTTTCGAAAACCGATGGGGTATTTGCAAGGGATCATCTTCAAGAAATTCTGTAACGCGATACTTTTTCGCATAATTCCACAAAATTTCTTGAAGATCTTTCCTCATTTTCTGCAAATTTAAGCCGTTGCTAAAGCCGCTTCTAAATCTGCTATCAAATCGTCAATGTGTTCAATTCCAACACTTAAACGAATCAAACTATCTTTTAAACCGTTGGCCATTCTTTGTTCCTTAGGGATACTGGCATGCGTCATCGTTGCAGGATGTCCAACCAAACTCTCTACACCGCCCAAACTTTCAGCCAATGCAAAAAGTTTAGTGGATTTTAAAAACGCCAATGCAGGTTCGATGGCATCATTTTTCAATGTAAACGAAATCATACCACCAAAATCTCTCATTTGTTTTTTGGCTACCAAATGGTTGGGATGGTTTTCAAAACCAGGCCAATACACTTCTCCTACTTTGGGATGATTCGCTAAATACTCGGCTACCTTGCGACCGTTTTGACAATGTCTCTCCATACGAATGTGCAGCGTTTTTATCCCCCGAAGAACCAAAAAACAATCCATTGGACCCGGAGTAGCACCGCATGTATTTTGTAAAAATGCCAATCGCTGATGCAAATCATCTTGATTTACACACAATACACCCATTACTACGTCAGAATGTCCGTT
Organism: uncultured Rhizobium sp.; assembly: GCA_964592635.1. Taxonomy (GTDB): domain Bacteria; phylum Bacteroidota; class Bacteroidia; order NS11-12g; family UBA955; genus VMCP01. The sequence goes on along the minus strand of CAZQFZ010000017.1, from coordinate 17,454 downwards.
TATGTACTTTGTAGCAGAGTGCATTACTATATCAGCACCTTGATTTACCGGATTTTGAAGATAAGGAGAACTGAATGTGTTATCAACTACAACAATAGCTCCAACTTGATGACCAATTTTTGCAACTTCTTCAATATCAATAATTTTCAACAAAGGGTTGGTAGGCGTCTCCACCCATATCATTTTAGTATTGGAGTTAACCAATGCAGAAACATTCTCTGGATTCGACATATCCACGAAATGAAACTTAATTCCCATTTTGGCGAATACAGTTGTAAAAATACGGTAACTTCCTCCGTATAAATCGTTGGTAGCAATGACTTCATCGCCAGGAGACAATAATTTGATACAAGCATCAACAGCACCCATACCCGTGCTGAAACACAATCCATATTTCATTTGCTCCAACGCGGCTAAATTCTGTTGAAGTGCATTTCTTGTTGGATTTTGAGTACGAGCATATTCATACCCTTTATGATCGCCAGGCGCAGCCTGCACATAGGTACTGGTTTGGAAAATAGGGGTCATGATAGCACCCGTAGTTGGATCTGGTTCAATTCCAGCATGCAAAACATTGGTTTCAATATGATTGTATTTCATAGTTATAATTTTTAGACTTAATTATGGCTATCAACTAAAACGATGATTATGAGTTTTTAGTTATGATAAATGAGTTGACAAATGTAGTTTTATTCATGAAATTAATAATAAGTATGCCCGTATAATTTGGGCGAAATGCTCATATTCTAGTTTGTGAATTAGGGCAGCCAGTTCGTCGGGATTCGATTTTTTGGGGATATCAATCGCTTTTTGAAACAAGACCTCTCCCTTATCGTACTCTAAATTAACCAAATGAATAGTAATTCCAGATTGTGTTTCACCTGCAGCAATAACTGCTTCATGTACATGTTTACCATACATGCCCTTGCCTCCGAATTTGGGGAGTAGCGAAGGGTGGATATTGACAATTCTTTTGGGAAATAAGCCCAATAAAATTTCGTTTACTTTCCACAAAAAACCAGCCAAAACCACCAAATCTGCCTTGTCGCTGATGATTTTTTTATACAAATTGGAATTTGCATCATTCCATTCACTTTTATTGAAAATGAAACAAGGAATTTGCAATTTATCAGCGCGTTCTATTACCCCGGCATGTGGGTTGTTGCAATAAATACCCACAACTTGGAATTCCATGCCATGACTTAATCGAATGATATTCTCTGCATTACTTCCTGAGCCTGAAGCAAATATTATAATTCGTTTCATTTTTATAATTGATTATAAATCAAGGTATTAACCGAGCAGAAAGTGAAATTTTTCTTAATAATCGTGCATCTTGGGAAAAATCACTACCTCCTTGTGAAAACCAATCGATCACTACCACTCGGTTGTTGTTTTTAAAATATCTTCGTTCAAATGGTCCGCGTCGGGTAGTTCCCAATTCCGTAAACCATCCTTGAATTCCCATAGCAGCTGAACCAGTAATTACACCTGAGATCAATTTGGGTTTATAATTACCCAAATCGCTCACAGCCATAGTGGTACCTTCATCGTTAAAAAAATGCTTCTTGGTTGATTCGTTCCGCTCAGAAATTGCCTGTTGTAAATTTTGGGGAAATTTCTCTTGGGGGATGTTTTCAATGCAGAGCGATAAGTATCCTCCATTGGCTTTTAGCGCTGAAACCCAAATGAAACTGCTATCTTTTTTAAATATTTTAAATGATGACGGAATTTCAATTGTAATTCCAAACTGACTTTTTATGGTTTGTTGCAATTGATTGGTATATTCGTTGGATTCCAACGGAATCGAACGATTACAATAGTCAATCACTTTATCTAATTCCAACATGGTTTGATTTGAAGTAATCGTGTTCTCATCAAAATCTACAATTTCAATTACCGATTGTCCTAACCCAAAAGGATTTAAATAAATATTGCATGTGGTTTTGCCTAAAGTTATAACCGTGTCGCAATTTTCAGGAAAATCAACGGATTCGTCGGTAATCACCAATCGGTGATTCTTTATAAAGTCCACATCATCAATAGGAGTGAAGTTCCATTTGTTTTCGAATCGAATATCCCCAGAAAAATCATCAATTATTAAATGGGAATCGAGCAATGGATATTTGGCTTGTACCAAATCCAAAAATATGTTCAAGTTTTCTGGAGAAGCATAGATACCTACATGACCAACATCGTCTTTTACACTTACTTTCGCAACTTGTTTATCCTTGCAGCTCAAGGATAAAATGATTAGTAAAACGAAACTGTGATTTAAAATATGGCGAAACTTGAAATTCAAAGCGTGCATGCCGCAAAATTAGTTGAATTTAGACAAGTTCGGATGATTCCTATTTAACTATGATACAAAAAACTAGGCAGTTCAAAACTAGTTGTAGTTTCGCTTGTGGGTAACTCCTTTTCGAATAATCAATCGTTGCCCAACCCTTAATTTATCTGATCTTAAACCATTTGAAGATTTTAAATGTGACACCGACACTCCATATCTTCTGGCGATTTGACTCAATGTTTCTCCTTTTCTTACAGTATGTATTCTGGATTTTGAGTTATAAACTGGTGCTTTATTCGTTGAGGTCCTTTGATAATTTATGGATTTCAATTCGTCGGGACGAATAAGTGCATATTCCATTAAACTATCTGTACTACGAACATAATTCATACTAAAATCATAGGGCAACAAGATAGTATTATTGGTAGCATTAGCTGTATTGGGTTTAATAAACTCTCGATTTAAGCTCAATAACCTATGACTTTCATCACCAGCAATATAATTACACATTTTTATCAAATGATAACTGGTATCAACACGTGTAGGAACTAAAAATTGGGTGGTGGTATTGTATTCTTTGTTTCTAGCGCGATTGGTAAAGTTCAATACATAGGTCATAGCAATAAACTTGGGAACATAATACTGAGTTTCTTTGGGTAAATAGGGAAGAATTTGCCAAAACGTTTTTTTTCCACCACCGGCTCTACGAATAGCCCGTTTCACATTTCCAGCACCGCAATTGTAGGAAGCAATGGTCATCAGCCAATCATCAAATAGCATTTGAGAATTTTTGAAATAATCGCATGCTGTTTCGGTGGAAGCAATTATACTCTTACGTTCGTCTAATGAAACGTTAATCTTCATTCCCATAAGTTTTCCGGTGTATGGCATAAATTGCCAAAGGCCCGTTGCACCGCACCAAGAAACTGCATCCGGATTTAAATTCGATTCAATAACAGAAACATATTTCAACTCAGTGGGTAGAGAATTTTTATCCAGTATTTCCTCAAACACCGGAAAGTAAAGACTCATTCTTTGGTGTATTTTATCAAAATAAGCATCCCCCAAACTAAGAAAATATCGAACCTGACTTTTTACCATATCATGGTATTCAAAAGGAATATTGCTTCCCAATGATTTAAAACATTCATCAAAATGCTCTCGATTAAAGCTTTCTACCGTTCGGAACTCTGGCGGAGTATGGCTTGGAATTTGGGTGTACAATTTTATTGTCAAACTGTCGATGCGATGAATATCATTTTCATTTGAATTTTGCAATAATGGGGCTTGTGCCATAACTGTGTTATTCAACAAGCCGCTTATAAATAATCCCAGTATATTTAAAACTCTATATTCGATTCTCATTCTTTTTTTCTTTTTACTTTTCAATTCTTTTTGGTTGTAAATCAGGATTTACAATTGTTTTTTTAAATAATTTCGACATTTTAACCGCATTATTGATCCGTTCAAAATGGCGAAATCTTTATAATGACCGTTATGTTTTTTCTTGAATTTGTTTATTTGTAATAATTTAAATCTAAGAAAATAACTATAACAGGGTCACAATTTACGAAAAAATCCCCAAAATAGCGGTATTTTGAACTCAATTACTGCGTTGTTAAATGTTGTATATTTGTGGAAAAGCTAGATAATTTATCCTATTTAAATATTAAATTACTGCTTCTACACTAATGTAAACGAAATGGGGCACGAAATATTCTCGGGGATGTCGGCAATGGAGTTGGAAACATTACCATTAAAGGCAAAATTGAAAAATCATCAACAGTCTATCCGTATTGGAATTCCCAAAGAAGTAACCTTTCAAGAAAATCGAGTTCCTCTAACTCCAAGCGCAGTCAAGTATTTAAGCGGTTTAGGAATTCAAATTGTAATTGAAAGAGGAATTGGTTTGAATGCCAATTTTTCAGATTCGCAATACGTTGAATCTGGCGCAGAAATTTTAAATTCTGCAAAAGAAGTTTATGATAGTGATATCATTTTAAAGGTGGATCCACCAACCATTCAAGAAGTGGATTTCATGAAAAATGGACAGTTTCTAATTTCTGCATTACAATTGAATCAATTAGATCCCATTTTGCTTAAAAAAATGATGGATAAAAAAATCAATGCGTTGGCCTATGAATTTTTGCAAGATGAATCAGGCGCTCTTCCCATTATCCGAGCAATGAGCGAAATAGCAGGAACGGCTTCTATTTTGATAGCTGCGGAATATTTAAACAATACCCATATTGGAAAAGGTGAGTTATTGGGAGGATTTGCGGGTGTTCCACCTACTCAGGTGGTGATTATTGGAGCGGGAGCTGTAGGCGAATTTGCCACGAAAGCAGCGTTAGGACTAGGTGCAAATATTAAAATATTTGATAACAACATCTACCGACTTCGACGAATTCAAGATAATTTTGGATTTCCATTATATACTTCAACCATTCAACCTCAAGTTTTAGGTGCCGCGCTAGAACGTGCCGATGTGGTTATAGGTGCTTATTCTGGAAATACACATCGTTGTCCCATGCTCGTTACCGAATCCATGGTGGCAAAAATGCGTCCCAACAGCATTATAATTGATGTGGCTATTGATCGAGGAGGCAACTTCGAAACATCCGAAATCACAACTCATGAAAAACCAGTGTTTAAGAAACATGAAGTAATACATTATTGCGTTCCGAATATCACTTCACGGGTTAGCCGCACCGCATCCTATGCACTGAGTAATGTATTTGCACCCCTAATGGATGAATTGAATCAGTGTGGAGGAATTACTGAGTTAGCCAAGTTCAAAAAAGGCATTCGCAAAGGATTATACCTATTTAAAGGGAACTTAACTAACCGAAATTTATCCGATAAATTTGGTATCAAATACCACGATATCGACCTTCTTGTAGGTTTGTTTAATTGATGAATTTTGTAACACTATAAGATTGTTTCTAAATAGCTCAATTTAATCTGAACTTTCCAATTCATGTATCAAGAACTTAGAATCAGTTTTACCTATTTAATTTCTGAGTCAATAGCCGAATCCAGCATGTGATAATTTACATCAATCCCTTGTTTATCGAAATGATCTTTTACGCGATTGGCATGAGTATCTGACACAAAAATTTGTCCGAAATCATCGCTACAAACCATTTCCATGAGGTTTTGGGACCTATTTTCATCTATTTTTTCAAAAATATCATCCAACAACAAAATAGGTAAATGGCCAGACTTTTCTTTAATATATTGATATTGAGCAAGCTTTAATGCAATTACCGCACTTTTAATCTGTCCTTGCGATCCGAATTTCTTCAAAACTAAACCATTAATTTCCAATTGTATATCGTCTTTATGAACTCCTGAATTCGTACGACCGCTGATTAAATCCAGGCGATGGTTTTTCAATAACACCTCTTTCATGGATTCGGAATTCAATGGAGATAAATATTGCAGCTCTATTTTTTCGTTGGTTGAATTTCCACACAAAGTCTGATAATATTTATGGAAAAAAGGATTGAATTCTGAAATAAATTTTACGCGTTCCAAATGGATCTTTTCAGAAAGGGGAATTAGTTTATAATCGTATGATTCGAGCAATATTGGATCCAATTCACGGCCATCCATTGATTTTAAAAAGATATTGCGTTGTTCTAACGTCTTGCGCAATTCAATTAAATTTTGAAGGTAATCTTTGTTGAGTTGACTTATTGTAAAATCAATAAATTTTCTGCGTTCCTCGGAACCCTCAAAAACCAAAGAAATATCATATGGTGTAATGAAAACAGCACCGAATTGGCCAATATAATCGATGATTCTTGAAAATGCTTTGCCATTTTTTTTAACGATTTTTTTTCTGGAGTTCCCAAAAGTAATTTGTATATCGCAATCCGAATTACCCTCTAAATAGGTACCCATAACAGAAGATTCTATCTCGCCAAATTGTATTAGCTGACTGTCTAAATGATTGAAATAACTTTTGGTATTTGCCAACAGAAATACGGCATCCAAAACATTGGTTTTACCCACTCCGTTTTTTCCAATTATTGCGTTCACTTTGTTTGCAAACTGCAACTCAATGTCCGTATGATTTTTGAAATGATATAAACGAAGCTTCTTTAAATTCACCTCCCAAAAATAAGCAAATTGTAGCAAAACAATCTTGAATAAAATGGAATCTATAATTCGGATGTGTGGGTAAATAATCTTGTTCTTTCTAGATAATTAAAGTAATTTGCAAACATGTCAACAAGTAAATTTTATTTAATTATCGCATTGATTATGAGTATTTTGTCTTGTAAAAGCAAAGAAAATGATCTCTATAAACCTTACTCTTTCAATACCAATGAACTAGACTCTTTAGTGAGATTAAAAGTAGTTATTTTAGACCAATCACTAAGGGAAGATGGTACATTGAGAGAAAGAAAATACTACTTGGGCGACACCGTCAAATACATTGTGACTTACAACAAAGCAGAAAAAATTCTCAATGTGAGTAAATTTATGGGTCCCGAGGAAGTTTGGACAGAAAACTATTATCCTAGTGGTCAAAGACTGTCTAAATACACAAAGAAAATGGATCCCCAAACTGGAATGTCGCATTTCAATGGATTCTACGAGGCTTATTACGAAACTGGTTGGGTGAAGGAACGCGGTGTGTATATCATGGATCAACCCAATTGGGTGGTGAATTATACAGAATCAGGTTTGTCGGGCGACACAGTGGTTTATCAATTAAAACAATAATTCAGCCATTGTCTACAAAAGGTTTCTGTAGCATTTCATGTTTACTGATGCTGACATAATCTTTGATTCAAATTCTAAAAGAAAGTTCTTGGTTTCATGCAGAGCATTCTTCACAATACATTTATTATTCCCCAATGCCAAAGTTTTCACATTTACACGTACATACCCAGTATTCATTATTAGACGGTGCTGCCGACATCAAAAAACTCATTAGAAAAGCCAAAGAAGATGGAATGCCTGCGGTAGCAATTACCGATCATGGCAACATGTTTGGAGTTTTTGATTTTTTTCAATCCGCAACTAGTCAAGGCATATTACCGGTAATTGGTTGCGAATTTTACTTGGTTGAAGATCGATTTCAAAAGACATTTGGGCAAGGTAAAAAAGACAAACGATACCATCAACTGCTTTTGGCAAAGAATCAAAAAGGATACGAAAATCTATCTAAGTTGTGTTCTTTAGGATACTTAGAGGGTCTTTATTCAAAGTACCCACGAATTGATAAACAAATTTTAACACAATACAAAGAAGGCTTAATAGCTACAAGTTGCTGCATCGGTGCTGAAATTCCACAGGCCATTTTATTCAAAGGTGAAGAAGAAGCGGAAAAATTATTTGTGGAGTGGCATTCGCTTTTTGGGGATGACTTTTACGTCGAACTTCAACGACACAATTTATGCAACATTGACAATACGGGTTTGGATCAAGAAGATGTAAATCAAGTTTTGATCAAATTTGCTAGAAAGTACAAAGTTCCTATCATTGCAACCAACGATTCTCATTACATAGAACAAGACGATGCAAATGCTCATGATATTTTATTATGCATCAACACCAACGAAAATCAATCAACACCCATTGCAACCAATGAAGAGTCTGGCAAAGGTTTTAGATTCGGTTTCCCCAACGATCAGTTCTTTTTTAAAACTCAGCAACAAATGCAAGATTTGTTTGCAGATATTCCAGAAGCAATTGACAATACCAATTTATTAATTAGTACCATTGAATCTCCTAAGTTAGAGAGAGATATTGTGTTACCCAATTATAGTCTTCCAGATGGATTTAATGATCAAAAAGACTATTTAACTCATCTCGCTTATGAGGGTTGTCGTAAAAAATATGGGGGAGTGATTCCATTGGTGGTTGAAGAACGACTCAAGTTTGAACTGCAAACCATCTGCAAATCAGGGTATGAGGGATATTTCTTGATTGTTCAAGATTTTACGTCTGCAGCCAGGGAAATGGGCGTTTGGGTGGGTCCCGGTCGGGGATCAGCAGCAGGTAGCTTAGTTGCTTATGCTTTGGGTATCACCAACGTTGATCCAGTGAAATACGATTTGCTTTTTGAACGTTTTTTAAATCCAGAACGTGTAAGTATGCCCGACGTGGATATTGATTTTGACGATCAAGGAAGAGATCGTGTGATTGAATACGTAGCCAAAAAATATGGAGAACGAAGAATTGCACAAATCATTACCTATGGTACTATGGCCGCTAAATCGTCTATTCGCGATGTAGCTAGGGTTTTGCAATATCCATTGCCACAATCGGATCGTCTTGCAAAAATGGTAGTAGGAAATTTGGGTTTAAAAACATTATTCCATGCCGATGTTGACCAATTAGCTAAGGATGATTCAATTAACCTCAAACCCGAGGAAATGGAACAAATTAAAGAACTTCAAAAGCTCTACAATGGAAATGACATCACTGCAAAAGTTCTGAAAGACGCAGAAAAACTTGAAGGAAGTGTAAGAAATACCGGAGTACACGCTTGCGGAATTATAATTGCTCCAAGGGATATTGACGAAGTGGTTCCAGTGGCAAGAAGTAAAGAATCCCCATGGATGCAAGTTCAATACGATGTAAACCAAATTGAAAAGGCAGGGTTGCTAAAAATGGACTTTCTCGGACTAAGTACATTGTCGATTTTAAAAGACGCCATCCAAATCATCAAAGACACTGCGGGAGTTGAAATTGTGTTGGATGATATACCCTTGGACGATGAAAAAACCTATGAATTATTCCAAAGAGGGGAAACAAACGGAATATTCCAGTTTGAAAGTCCCGGAATGCAAAAGTATATGCGTGATTTGAAACCTACGCAATTCGGCGACTTAATTGCAATGAACGCATTGTACCGACCCGGTCCAATGAAATACATTCCTGAATTTGTGGATCGTAAGCACGGCAGAAAACCCGTAGTTTATGATTTACCGGAAATGGAAGAATACCTAAAGGAAACGTATGGAATTACAGTTTACCAAGAGCAAGTAATGCTCTTAAGTCAGAAAATCGCTGGATTTTCAAAGGGTAAAGCCGATAAACTTCGAAAAGCGATGGGAAAAAAAGATAAAACCATCATCGATGAACTCAAAGCCGATTTTATGAAAGGCGCTTTAGAGAAGGGATATCCTGAGAATGTATTGGAAAAAATTTACAGCGATTGGGAAGAATTCGCACAATATGCATTCAATAAATCACATTCCACTTGTTATGCAGTAATTGCATTTCAAACTGCTTATTTGAAGGCCAATTATCCGGCTCAATTTATGGCCGCCGTGTTAAAAAGTAATAAAAGTGATTTGAAGAAAATTACGTTTTACATGGAAGAATGTCATCGAATCGGTATCAAAGTTTTGGGCCCAGACATCAATGAGAGCAGATCTGCTTTCTATGTTACACCCAAAAATGAAATTCGATTTGGATTATCAGCCATTGGAGGAGTTGGAGAAGGGGCAGTTGAAGAAATATTAACGGTACGTGAAAAGGATGGAGCCTTCTCAAGTATTTTCGATTTAACTTCTAGAATTCCAGCAAAAGCCTTGAATCGCAGAACTTTAGAAAATATGGCTAAAGCAGGAGTTTTTGATTTTGATTCACGATATCATAGAGCACAGTACGTAGCTACAGATGATTCCAATTTAACAGGAGTGGAATTAGCTATTCGCTATGGTCAAAAAGTGCAACAAGACAAACTTTCAGGTCAAACATCGCTGTTTGGTAGTGTTTCCGAATCCATCATCCCCCAAGAACCAAAGCTTCCAAACATCGAGCGTTTCTCATTGATGGAAGAATTGAAACAAGAACTAGAATTAATTGGGATTTACTTAAGCAAGCATCCTCTAGATGATCATAAATTTGTCTATAACTTAATTAAGAAGCAAACCACAAAAGAATTGCAAAGTGCTATCTCAAATAATGAAAGAATGGAATTTCGAGTAATGGGATTGGTTACTTCCATGCGTGAAATAATTTCACAAAAAGGAAATCCCTACGGAAGAATAACACTTTTGGACTATTCTGGAAATATGGAAATGAACTTTTATGGAAAAGATTATCTTAATAATAAAGCTTTAATTTCCAAAGATTACATCCTGCTGATTCAGGGTGTTGTAGAGCCCAAACCCGATGATGATCGTCCGAAAATATCTTTTAAATCCATTCGTCTAGCAACTGAATTAGAACCAGCAAAATTGATCAAATCCATTACTATTACTCTGCGACCTATTGATTTAGAAAATGGAATTCATCAAACAGTTTCAGATATTTTAGAACAATTTAGAGGAAATACTCCTGTCTGGTTTAATTTTCAAGACCTGGACGAAGAAATGGGAGTAACTTTGGTTTCCAATATTCGTGTGGAATTCTGTTCCCAATTATTGGAATTAATGGATGAAATGAAGGTGAGATATGAATTTGCAGTTGAAGAAAAATTATTAAAATGAAAGTTTCAGGATTTGCAATTGCTCGAAACGTAGTCCGTGCCGATTACCCAATAGAAGAAGCGCTAACATCTATATCTTCATTGTGCGATGAAATCATTGTAGCTGTAGGTAAATCGGAAGATACCACACGAGAAAAAATAGAATCGCTACCGTTGAAAAATATAAAAATCATTGATACGATTTGGGATGATTCATTGCGTGAGGGTGGAAGAGTGCTAGCCGATGAAACCAATAAAGCTCTAGCAGAAGTTGCTGTAGATTCAGATTGGTGCTTTTACATTCAAGCAGACGAATGTGTGCATGAAGATGATCTACCTATCATAAAACAAGCCATGTTAGATAATTTGAATGACCCCCAAATTGAAGGAATTTTATTCAATTATCAGCACTTTTATGGTTCTTACGATTATTTGGGTGATTCAAGAAGGTGGTATAGAAAGGAAATTCGAATCATCAGAAATAATAAAAATATCAAAAGTTGGAAGGATGCCCAAGGGTTTAGGACTTTAGATAATCATAAACTTCATGTAGTTCAAATTCCTGCTCGTATTTTTCATTATGGATGGGTAAAACATCCCAAAGAACAACAACAAAAACAACTGCAATTTCATCGGTTATGGCATAATGATCAATACATGGAAAAAAAAGTGGCTACCAAATCTGAATTCGATTATAGCGGTATTGATTCTCTTAAGCTATACAAAGGCACTCACCCCGAAATCATGAAAGCCAGAATTGAAAGAATAAACTGGCAATTTGATTATGACGTAAGTCGGAAGAATTTTAGTTTAAAGTCAGGATTCTTATATTGGTTTGAAACGATTTTTGGAATTCGCATTGGTGAGTATAAGAATTATAAAATTATAAAATGAAATCCGTAGTAATCATTGGTGGTGGAGCCGCCGGATTCTTTGCTGCAATTCGAGTCAAAGAAAAATCCCCCGAAACCAAAGTGATACTGCTGGAAAAAACCAATAAAACACTCTCTAAATTAAGAATAAGCGGAGGTGGTAGGTGCAATGTGACTCATCATTGTTTCGATTATTCGAAATTGGCTTTGAATTATCCTCGCGGATCTAAGTTTTTAAAAAATGCATTCAAAGAATTTGGAGCAGCTGAGTTTGTGAATTGGATTCAAGCACATAAAATTGAATTGAAAACTGAAAAAGATGGTAGAATGTTCCCCATTACGGATAATTCAGAAACAATTGCTGGATTTTTTGAAAACTATGCCCATCAACTCGGTGTGGAAATTTATAAAAATTGTCTGGTCGAAAAAATAAACTACAGCCACCATTTATTTGAAATTGAAGATGCTAAACATTCAATAATTCAAAGTCAGTTTTTAGTGCTTGCACTCGGCGGTGTTTCGGATCCAATAAAACTAATTTGCTTACAAAATTTCCCAATAAAATGGGTTGACTCTTCTCCGTCTTTATTTACTTTTAACGCCTCAAAAGAATTAAAAAATAAGTTGGCTGAACTCTCTGGTGTTTCAGTAAATCAAGCTAAAATAAAATTTGTAGGACAAAAAGAGGACTTCTTGGGCCCAATTCTTATCACTCACTGGGGATTAAGCGGTCCTGTAGTGCTTAAATCGAGTGCTTGGATGTCGCGTTTTTTGAAATATCACCAATACCATTATGAAATATTGATTTCTTGGTTGGGGGATATTAAAGAAGATGAAGCAAAACAATTGATTTCTACTTTACTTCAATCCAATCTTAAAAAGAAAATAGGGAATGTGATTCCGGATTCAATCCCATCGAGACTTTGGGAGTTTTTACTGAACCAATCTCAAATTGATTCGGATTCAGTTGTGCATTCATTGAATCTAAAAAAATTCAATCGACTGATAGAAAATTTAATCCGATTTCCGTTTACCATTCAAGGAAAAACTACGTTCAAAGAAGAATTTGTAACAGCAGGTGGAATTTGTTTAACTCAATTAAATCAAAAGACATGTGAATTTTTAGAAATACCTGGTTTGTACGCATGTGGTGAAATTTTGGACGTCGATGGAATTACCGGCGGTTTCAATTTTCAGGCTGCATGGACCACCGCAGAAATGGTTTCGAATGGAATCCAAAGCAAATTAATAAACTCAAATGAACCCATTTGAAAATTCAATCGAGGTTGGATTATAATGCGGTTTCGTCTTCCGTGTATTTATACCCAACACCCCTCAAACTTAAGAAGTATTTAGGGTTTTTGGCATCATCTTCGAAATACTTACGAAATGCCAATATGAAATTATCGATAGTTCGAGTACTTGGAAAAACAGTATATCCCCAAACCGTTTTTAGAATTTCTTCTCGGGTAACAACCAAATTCTTTTTCTCAATCAATAACTTCAATAATTGAGCTTCTTTTTTGGTTAGTTTAAATTCACCCGATTTACCAATAGCACGATAAGAATTAAAATCGATGTAATTTCCACCAAAACTGTATTCTTGTAGTGTCAAACGAGGTAAGTGTTGTTGTGTTCTTCGAATTAATTTTTGCACTCGCAACAACAATTCCTCCAATTCAAATGGTTTACTTAAGTAATCATCTGCTCCAGATCTAAGTCCATTTATTCGATCGCGTGAACTATTGGAAGCACTTAGGATCATGATGGGTATATCATTGTTCGATAATCGAATATGTTGTGTTGCCGTTATACCGTCCATGCTTGGCATCATAATATCCATTATTACCAAATCAAAACTCTCTGATTTTAATTTTTGAATTGCAATTGCACCATGTGCCGCAATAGAAACCTTGTAACCTTCCAATTCTAAGTTAATGCGAATCAATTCGGCTAGGTCCGCTTCGTCTTCAACCAATAAAATTCTATACACTTTTACGTCGTTCATAATGGTTTATACTATGGTTTGTAGTTGTTTTTTTAGATTCAATATAAATCGTGTGCCATTGGGTACGTTATCTTCGATTGTTACTCTGCCATCGTGCATTTCAGTAATCTTCTTTACCAAATAAAGTCCCAATCCACTACCTGGTTTTGTGCGAGTTTTTTCCTCACCCACGCGATAGAATTTTTCGAAAACCTTTCTTTTTTCTGCTTCCGGAATTCCAATTCCAAAATCGGAAAAAGAAATAGTTATATGGTCCTGATGATTAATAGCTTCAATGGAAATTTCCCCCTCTTCTGAATATTTTAACGCATTGGTAATCAAGTTTCTAAATACCGTTTGAATCATTTTTTCGTCGGCGTACAATTCAATTCCTTCTGGTATGTTTGTTACAATTCTCGACCTAACCTCAGGGGAAAGCTCCATGGAATTCAATGTTGTTTGAATTTCTTCTGCCAAATCAACTTCCACCATTAATGGATCTGTAAACTTACTTTCAAAACGAGTGGCCATCAATATCTGCTCCACCATTTGAGATAATCGCAAAACATTTGAATTAGCCATCTCCAACATCTTAGGCAAAAGTTTTTGGGTATTGTCTTTTTTAATGGTTTGCAGTGCTAATTTAGTTGCTGCTATAGGTGTTTTTAATTCATGTGTTACTGCCAATAGAAAGTTATTCTGCTGTGCATTCAATCGAATAATTTTATCTAAATACAAATACATGGCAATTCCAATTAAAACAGTAATAAATCCCAATGTTAAACCTTCTCCAATCCAAGCCAATTTCTTCTTTCGAAGAGTTTCTCTAACTTGAAATACTAACTCCGGTCGGTTGGTTAGACGCAATTCCAATTGATTTCGTTGCTTATTTGTCACAGAAATAACATTAAAATCTGAAAATTCTGTGATAATCAAATTTGAAATAGAGTCTATAGTGTTGTAATTCAATATTTTATCATTTAATTTAATTTCGCTGTTTTTTTCTGTTCCAACAAATAAAATTGAACTATCCGTCCTATTGATAGACCATTCTTCGGCAATCAATTCATTTTGTTGGTACTTACTTTCCAATTTTTCCAGTGCTAACGACTTCTTTAATTCTAAAATTTCTATTTCATGAACATATTGTTTTTCTTGAAATTGAATTAATGCAAACGCCCACCACACCAAAGCACTTATCATATAACAGATGATAGCAATAACCGCTATTTGGAGTTTTAACCGACTATTTTTCATATCACAACGATATTCTATTTTTTCAACTTGAAATGTCAAAGTTAAGTCATGACACAAGATTCGTTTGCATTTCGAATTTTTATTTTACCATAAATTTTATTTTTCTGAGTGAATGGGAATTAAACCAATTGATTATGTTGCAAATAATCCACCTAGTCTGTTGGTTCACTCAGAATTTAATCAGTGCTAAACATCCTTAATTAAATTGAAATACTGTACACTTGAATTGCATTATTAAATTCTGTTCTCTCCAGCAGAGAAAACATCAGCAACATGGTCTTTGAATAATTATACCGAACTTTGTGTAATGAAAATCATGGAATCGATTGTTGAACAACTAATTGAAATTTTAGGAAATGAAAACGTTCTAAAAAATCAAGAAACTCTAGTTCAAAACAGTACCGATTACACTGAGGATTTACAATTTTTTCCCCAATGTGTAATCTTTCCAAGTAGTTCTCTTCAATTGAGTCATGCTATGAAGATTTTAAATGAAAACCAAATACCTGTTTACACCCGAGGAGCAGGAACTGGTCTATCCGGTGCTTGTTTGCCAGTAAATGGGGGAGTGGTGGTATCAACCAAAAAGTTGAATAAAATACTTAATATCGACATCGATAATTTTCAAGCTACCGTTGAACCAGGCGTCATAAATGCACATTTAAAATCGGAATTGTCCAAATATGGATTGTATTATCCTCCAGATCCCGCATCTATGGGCTCTAGCACAATTGGTGGCAATATTGCTCATGGTGCCGGCGGACCAAAAGCAGTTAAATATGGAACCACGCGCGATTATGTGCTCAATCTCGAAGTTGTATTATCCAATGGTGACATTATATGGACTGGTGCGAACACATTAAAAAATGCTACTGGTTTTTCGTTGACCCAATTATTTGTGGGTAGTGAAGGCATGTTGGGAATAATCACCAAAGCAGTACTTAAATTAGTACGTATTCCTGGTGCAGAATTACTCATGATTGCTGCCTTTAAAGATCCAGAATCTTGCGCCAAAACAGTAAACCAAATTTTACTCAACGGTTTTAATCCCTCGGGAATAGAATTCATGGAGAGATCGGCCATTGAAATAGCAATGAAATCTGTTAAAACCAATTTCCCATTAATAGATGAATGTGATTATTACCTGTTGATTGTATTGGAAGAAAACCCATCAGACCAAACGAAATCGGATTATTTACAATTGGAAGCAGAAAGATTATACCCTTTTTTGGAAAATCACGGAGCTGTTGAAGTAATGATACCCAATAATTCTGATGTTCAAGAAAATTGGTGGAAAGTTCGTAGATCAATGGGCACAGCGGTAAAGCAAGAAAGTATATACAAAGAAGAAGATACCGTTGTTCCTCGCGCTATGTTGCCAGAATTGCTTGTTGGTGTCAAACAAATTGGTGTTAAATACGGCTTTAGATCGGTTTGTTATGGACATGCAGGAGATGGAAACTTGCATGTAAACATACTAAGAGATGACTTAACGAACGAACAATGGAATACTACTGTTAAAAATGGAATTCGTGAAATCTTTGAACTTTGTTTCAAATTGGGTGGTACCATTAGCGGTGAACACGGTATTGGTTTGGTTCAAAAGGATTATTTAGACATTGTTTTTACTCCTGCACATTTCAATATCATGATTGGAATTAAAAAAGCTTTCGATCCAAAAGGTATTCTCAACCCGGGGAAATGGTTGAATTAAACTGAATTTAAAATCAACTTAACCAT
Organism: uncultured Rhizobium sp.; assembly: GCA_964592635.1. Lineage (GTDB taxonomy): Bacteria > Bacteroidota > Bacteroidia > NS11-12g > UBA955 > VMCP01. Next base: position 868 of record CAZQFZ010000017.1, on the reverse strand, counting down.
TCTTTTATCCAATACGTTTTTGCTTCCGCCTTACTCAAGAAATGTATCTTGGTTTTTTTCCAAGTTTCTATAAATAGATCACTATTGCGATAGTTTTCTAAGTCCTTTTCGGATTCCCAAACACTAGATGTCAATAAAACATTGGGTTGTTCAGGGTCTTGTATTAATTGCAAAGATAAACAACCTTCTCGCGCTCTTATTTTACTCTTCGATTCGTCAAAAACAAGCAGAAAATCTGTTATTTTTTCGGGATCAAATGTCATTTTAACTATTCTATGTATTGGCATAATTTTCTTTGATGTGTATTGGGTTTAAAAATTTCAAGTAATTCAATTACCGTTGATTAAAAAAACTCAACGAGAACGGGACTTTCTTCTTTAATGGCCATATGTTTAGAGAAATCACCCGAATTTTGAGTCAATTTCAAGATATTTCCCGAATCAAAATAAGCTACAATCTCACCCTCTGAAACATCGTCAGTTTGATTTTGAATACCATTAATTATACCCGCAGACATTTTTAAACGAACGTTTCTTCCATTTCGAACTGTTTCAAACTCTTCTTTGGTTATATTGAAAAATGCACTGCCTTGATGATCAATATACAAACAGGTAAGGCGCATGTTTTTTTCGTTTATAACCGGTTGAATAATAAATGGCTTTATCATAAATGTTTTAGGTTCGAAAAGTTCTGATAACGATTTTTGGGGATTATTTAAAATTTCAATTATGCTGGGGATGTAAATTTCACCCAGTGCGTCTTTATCGTAATTATCATTGTTGATGCGCAAATACTCTTTATCTGGATCCCCAAATCCCAAATGAAAAAAACCATTATCAGGACCAAGAAATAACTGTCCTTGACTCTC
>CAZQFZ010000016.1:0-33567 GCA_964592635.1 uncultured Rhizobium sp. | reverse complement strand
TGGAACCTATGCTTTTGCATTACGGTTTATTTTATGCGGATCAATTTAAAAGATAGTTATTCATTGAAAAATTATATATATTTTTTCTTGTTGTTATTGGGCCGTTTTTCGGTTGTTTGGGGACAGGGGAGCAGCGGTCAGAATTTGGTAAGTTCGCCTTACAGCAATTATGGTGTTGGTGAATGGACACAGAGTAATTTGTTGCAGGCGGGCACTGCGGCGCACACGTATTCGGGTTTTTATTCGTACAGCACTTACAATCCGGCGACGTTGGGGAATGTTCGATACACCACCTTGGATTTTGCGGGGTCGTACAAGCGGGGAGCAACTATATCGGGGAGTGAGCGTTACGATTTTGATGGTGGGGGATTTGAGTATATGACTTTGGCTTTGCCGGTATGGAAAACGGCGAAGAGGAAGTTATTGGGTTACGACAGTATCCGGAAGCAAAAGATATGGAAGTACATTCCTTACGGAGCGAGCACGGCTTTGGTATTGAAGCCGATGACTACGGTGGGGTATTCGTATTATTTGGAGAACCAAGGTGTTTTGCCCACGCGCACATCACATATTGGTTCTGGGGGATTATCGGTATTGCAGTGGCAGACGGGGTTTCGTTTGAGTAATGCCGTTCAATTGGGATATTCGGCGGGTTATGTTTTTGGTTCTACGAAAGACAATGCATTGTTTTCGGTAGTGGATAGTTTGGAGTTGGGTGTTGTTGAGGATGCGCAGAGTTTGGTATTTCGTGGGATGCAGCAACAGGCGGGTTTGTTATTTCAGTTTAAATTGGACAGTACGTACCACAAGTTTGGCGTTTCGTATGAGTGGTATAGCAATTCATTTGCTACGCGCACGCGATTAACCAGGAGTTTGGAGGTAAGTTCGGCTGGATTTACATCGGTATTGGATACGATATTGGATGAGAGGGATATGAAGAGGGCGTTTGTAATGCCGGGATCGTTGGGATTGGGTTATAGTTTTCAGTACAGAAGATCGTGGCAATTGAATTTGGATTGGCGGAGGCAGATGTGGTCGAGTTACAGTGCGTATTTTGATAATACGGGCAGGTATGTAGATCGTACGGATTATTCGGTTGGGTTAATAATACATCCGATGGATGTGAAGGGAAGCACTGAAAAGCGCATGAAGATGCCGATTCGTTTGGGATATAGTTTGGGGGAATCTCAATTGCAGTTTGTGCAGAATTCACAGACATTTGGGTTGGTTGAGCAGCGTTTTTTATTGGGATTTGGAATTCCGATGTTGAGGAGATATTTCGATAATTCTGTGATTACGAATATATTGCATGTCAATGTACAGTATTTGCAACGAAACGCTACTGGTGGTAACTTCCCCCGAGAACAATACATAACAGTGGGTGTTGGATTGCAGTTAGGAGATATTTGGTTTGCTCAGCGTAAGTACGATTAATTAGCGTGTGATGGGAAGGAGTAAGCAATGCAATTGGGTATTATTTATTGGGATAGCGGTTGTGTTTGCGGTGTTGGGTTGTACAGAAATAGACACGAGTGCATACCGGAGGAAGCGGTCGCAGGATTCGATGGTAACACGAGAATTTGCTGAAAAGGTTACGATAGAATACACAGATAGTGGGCGATTGCGTGCGAGGATATTTTCGCCGATTTTGGTGGCGGTAAAGCAGAAGAGGAGTCCTTATTTGGAGATGAAGCGTGGTTTGAAGGTGGATTTTTACGAGAAAGACGGGGAGATAGCGAGTTATTTAACTGCGGAGTATGCCATAAGTTATCCGGATGACAATCGGGTGATAGTGAGAAACAATGTAGAGATTTTGAATGTAAAGGGAGAGATGTTGAACACGGAGGAGTTGAAATGGGATCAGAAGCGGGGTAAAATTTACACGGATCGATTTGTTAAAATCACCACGCGGGATCAGATAATAACGGGTCAGGGGTTGGAGAGTGACCAATCGTTTTCGGATTGGGAGATATTAAATGTTAGTGGAACAATAAACGTACCTTATGATAAAATACCACGTCCTCGCTCTGTTGTGCCTGGTCGCGGCCGCTATTAGTGCCGTAGAATTTTTAGCAATTTCGATGACTCAAGTTGAGGGATCGGGTAGTTCGTATTTGGAATCGGGTCGATTTTGGTTGATGATTGGGGTATTTGGGTTTTCGATTATGATGTATTTTCGAGTACGAAGATTGCGGAAGCTGGAGTTGGAGAAGGGTCAAATTGAGATGCAAATGGGTAAATCGAAAAAGGGTAAAAGCAAATAACCCTTCCTTGGAAATCCAAAAAGAAGGGTCAATTGCAAACTGTAAAAGGTAGATACTATGAATGTATTTATTTTTTTAGTGTTGATGAGTTATAATTTGGGTTCTATGAGTCCGAGCATCATTTTTTTGTTTTTATAGTCTTGTATTAGGAATTTATTTCGTGCACCATTGCCGGTTTTGGAAATGAGAGTACCGTTTTCCTTGCAAGTATTGAGCCAATTTTCGGTTGAGTACACCCAATTGGGGGAATCGGAGAAAACGACGCCACTCATTTGAGAACAGATCACGGCAATTTTTTCTTTGATGCTGTGGAAGATGATACTGTTATCGGTGGTGATCATGGGAGTGAAATAGAGTTTATAACGTGCACCTTTAAAGTTGGGCAGGTAGGGGTTGAGTTTGTGTCCCACTTCTGCTTGTTTGCAAATAAGATCGACAAGTTGGTCGTATTCTCTGAGCACTCGTTGGTAGGAATTATCATCTTGAAACAGACCACAGTCTTTATAGTGTTGAATTTGGTAGAGTGTGGAATAGAGGGTTTCGTAGCCCCATATTTCGTGGGAGATGATGTTCATGTATTTTTCGGCTAGTTTTATGTGTTTGCTTTCGATTGTTTTAGGTTCGCAGGAGAAGGTAGCGTTATTAAGACTGGGTTTTTTAAGAAACTCGCGGTTCCAAACGAAGTTTTTGAATTCGGCGAGAGCGGGATACCACATATAGTAGAAGAAGGGTATTTCTTTTGCGCCATAAACGATTTGGGAGTGGGGATGGAACTTGCAGTGATCGAGGCGACTTTCAAGTTCGCTATAGAAGTTATCGGAGGTATAAGTTTCGAAGTTAAGGGCTTTGTATTCTACGAGTTGCCAATTGGGATTGGCATTGGTAAAATGATTAAGATCGATTTGAAATTCTCGGGCTAATTTGATCATTTCATCGGCTTTAAAAGTATAGGGGTCTCTGATTCGTCGGTAGGCTGCATCTTCAGAAATGTTCAGGATGTCGGCCACGATGGCTGCGGTTCGCAAGCCCATTTTTTTGGTTTTCTCATTTAGAAGTTGAGTAAAGTTTTCCATCATAATGTTTAAATTTTAAGTTAATGTGGGGTTAAACAAAAAAGGTTGGGATATCACCCAAGCATTTGTAAAAAATGCAAAAGAATGGGTTAAAAAAAGGACGAATTGGCGATAATCGTCAAGGAAAGGCGGCATATGAAGTTGAATTTTGAACCGTAACAAAATCAACAGATTATGAATAAAAATTACAAGTTAAAGCTTACAAAAAGCGGTTTAAAAGAAGTTTCCTTATATAAAGTTGGGAAATGGGTTAAGCGCGTTTTTTTGGGTAACGGATGGTGTTTATTAACATCTAAAATGGTTGGATTGTGGAAAATCTTTCGAGATTATTTAGAGAAATCGGAAGTTGAAAAAGAGTCCAGAAGGGGTGGTAGATTGGCAATAATTTATTTTATGATGCCATTTTCTAGTTTGTTTTCGCAGGGTTTATCCTTTGGTGAGGGTGAGTTTGGGAGGACGCATGCGGATGAGGTGTACGAGATGTATCGGGATATTCGGATGCCGGGTAGAGAGATTTGGAATTCATTTGAGCCTGATGTAGATATGTCTGATTATGGTGGTGGGAAGATGTCGAAGAGCATTACTTTTGAGAAATCGCAGGAGATATTGAGAGCGGCGTTGCAGTATCGGTATGGTTTATTGGAGTATTACAAGCGCGACAGTATTTGGCAGGAGCGGGTAGTTGAACAATTAGAAAGGGGAGTATATCCATTGGGATTGGTGGATTTGCGGTATTTGGAGATCAATCCGTTGTTGATGAGATCGGGTTTTCGGATTGCGGCTGATAGTTCGAGATATGAGTTGAATTTGGAGGGATTTGTAGCTCCGATTTTAACGGAGAATTATATATGTGCGGCGATTATTCCGGTGGAGAGAATGCGAAGTGATGTGGAGTGGATGGTATTGGATTCGAATTTATGGCTCAGCAATTTTCATAAGCCGGAAAAGGTTCGGATTCGGATTAATTCCACTACGATGTGGGTAGAGTGGAACGTTGCATTTCGGGTACCGAGTGGTTTGAATGAGTTGGACATAGACATTGATTTATTATTGGACGAGGAGGATGAGCGGGGTCAGTTTTTGGAAGATCCGATACAGTGGAATCCTTTCAAGTATTTTTCTCGTTGCAAGGCAGGGATAAGTATCAATGCTAAGGTTCAGGCGCCGGTGTTGAATCCGATGGAAATAGGGGTTTACGAGTATTCGAATTTTAAGAAATCTGCATTGCACAAGGCGCAGTACACGGTACACTTTGGCTATTCGGATTCAACGGGTGGTGGTTCGGATTTGCACGATTGTATTCGAAAGCCCTTGGTTATTGTTGAGGGTGTGGATTATGGATATCCTGGTATTCGGGGTTTGCGTGATGGCAAACACGGTGAAAACGGTTATGTGGATATTTTGCATGGCAAATCGTGGAATGCGATGTTGCAAGTTTGGGAAGATTGGAAGTCGATTAAAAATGGGCCATACATGATTTCTAAACTTCGCAAATTGGGTTATGATATTATTTACGTGGATTTTTATGATGGTGCGGCAGACATAAACATTAATTCGGATGTTTTGCAGGGTGTATTGGAAAAAATCAAGCAGATGAGTTGTGGAAATTCCATGCATGTAGTTGGAATCAGCATGGGCGGATTGGTAGCTAAAAGGGCATTGAGAAGAATGGAGTTGGAGGGCGACAATCACTGTGTAACTTCGTTTACGAGTGTTGATGTGCCGTATTTGGGGGCTAATATTCCGATGGGATTGCAGCATGTGATACGTTATTACAGTAAGAGTAGGGAGGAGGCGAAAGATGGTTTACATCGTATTTTGAGAAGGCCTGCTACGTTGCAAATGTTGGTAAATCATGAGTCTTCGAATAAACAGCATCATTCGTATAGGGGCTTGTTCATGCGTGAGGATAGTTTGTTGGGTGGATTTCCGGTTAAGCCGTTGTTATTTGCTATTTCGAATGGAGCGGGCAGGGGTACAGATTCCCGTCAGGCAGATGCATGGGGGAGCAATGCAAAGATGCAACCGGGCCAATTGATTTTTCGTTTGCAGTTAAAAGGATTATCAGCGTTGCGCACATCACCTTGGATTGACGTTTTTGCGGAGAATTTTTACGACAAGAAAAATCAGGTATATTACAGTGGTAAGGTTTTTGGTAAGAAGCCATTTTATACTTCCAAGGACAATCATTTATGGGATCATTTATCGGGTTCACGGATCAATAAATTTGGTTCGCTTCGCAGGGTGAGTAAGATGTTGAAGGTAGGATTAGAGGCGCCCTATACTTGTTTTATTCCTACAGCGAGTGCTTTGAGTTTGAGTTCAAACACACATACATTCAATTCGCTGTTGGATTATCCATTATCGGTAAAATTGTATGATATGAAGCGGCCGTTAGGCGATGAAATTAAGACGCCATTTGTTCGAATTTACATTCCGAAGGAGAATGAGGATCATGTGATGTTGGATTCTAGCAAGGGGGGCAACATTGATTGGATGATTGCGCATTTGGTAGAAGCGGAGCGTGGATTTCAGATGGGAATGGGTGGAATTCTTTCGCGCAGTTCGGGAGTATATAATTTGAATTCGGCTTGGAATAGATTTATTCCTGGAGGAAAGTTAACTGGCAATGCAGTATTGGAAATCAATGGTTTGAGTGAATATCCCCCGAAAACAAAAAGCGATTTGGAATTAGTAAAATCGTTGAATGAAAGGCATTATTACACAGGAAATTGCTCATTCACGTATTTAAAATTGGAGGATGAGTCCAGGATGGAGATTGGATTTACTGGAGGCGGAATAACCACGGTTCATTGGGATGGAAAAAGTGTGATGGAGCTGAATGATAGAGCGCAATTGGTGGTAAAAGAGAATCATGTTTTCAGAATTAAAAAGGGCTCGAGATTGATATTTGATGAACAGTCTATTTTGGATATTCGTTCGGGAGGACAGTTGATTATCGAAGAGGGTGGTTGGTTGATTTTGCGAGGTAAATCGAAATTAATTTTGGACAAGGAGTCGAAATTTCATGTACAGGGCAACTTGGTTTTAGGAGATGAATATGTGTTTAAGCCGGAACGAGGTGCGAGTGGAAATGTGGGTTTGGTAAAAATCAGTAATAAAGGTTATGGATTTGGTAGTGGTGAGGTTCATTTTGAGGGGGCGAACGCTGAGATTGAATTGGGAGGAAATGGTAGAGATGGAGTGGGTTCATTGCAAATTGAGGGGGTAGTAAAATTGCCTGAAGCGAAGAATGGTAATCCGTTGAAGAGAGTAAGACTGAGTGGTGTTCATGGAATATTCGCACCGGGTAGTCGTATGATTTTATCTGGTTTTGTGGATATGGATTCTACTCGATTTGTGATGGTGGATTGGTCGAATCAAATGAGTAAGGGCAAAAATGATGCGGGAGTGCGCTATGATGGAGGTGAGTTGAAGATGGCTCACATGTTATTTGAGGGATTGGATACGGCCATAGTTACTCGGATGAAAATGGGTAGTCAAGGGGTGTTGTGGCAGAATTTGGAATTCCGCAATTGCAACATTGGTTTGGCTTCAGTGGGTTTGAAGGGAAGGTTGGATCAATGCAAGTTTCTGAATAACAGCTTGGGAATGGTGGCGCACGACATAGATGAGGAATTGGTGGTTACTGAAGCGGATTTCAGAGGAAATATTGAAGGAGTTGTTGCGAATCAATGGAGTCAAATGAAGGGAAAGATGTGGTTGATGGAGTGTGTTTTTGATCGAAATGGTACGGGTGTGAATTCCTTATATGGTCAATTGATATTAAAGTGTAATCGTTTTAATTTGAGCGGAACGGATGTGGTGATTGAAGGAGGATTGTTGAATTTATCGAACACCCAATCGTTGCGCAGTGTTGTTTTGGGTAGAAATGAGAAACCAGGATACAATGTTTTCATGAATTCTAAACAGCGTTGCTTGGGAGTTTACGGTTCGGAGTTGTATATGAACGGGGGCAATTATTTTTATTATAACAAAGTTAAATACGATGGTAGGCCATTTATTGAAGGGCAGATTGTTGTGGATGAAGCGGCTGAGTATTGGAATATGGTTGACGGCAGGTTCAATTCTGGTGCGAATGTATGGTCGCCATCAGAGGGTTTAGTGGCGAGTGATTTAGACGAGCAGTATATACAATTAAAGCGTCAGAATCGTTCGGGCGGTGTGCTTGATGTGGAGGGCAGTTTGCTGAAATATTATCCTGCGGAGGCCTGCATTTATGCAAATGAGTTAAATCCGAATGAATTGGTTACGCAGAAGTTAAATGGTGAGTGGAGCGAGCAAAAGAAAGGGTTGATTACAAATCGCGTATTTGGTGTTGCTGGAGGCATAATGATTTGGGGTAAAGGTTTGGATTGGGAGTGTTTTAATGCTGCTGGGAGTTTGATTTGTAGGGGAAAGACGGAATACGACCGTGAGTTTATAAGCATGAGTTCCGGTATTTACTTTATTCGGTTGAAAGAAACTGGAAAGGGGGAATCGTTTAAGGTATTTGTATCAGAAAATTGATGGAATATGGAGTTATAAACTGGCGTATTGATTGAAGTTTTGCAGTATTTGCGAATAATAATCATCACATCAATGGGTTGCACCCGAAATTAATGAAGCTTTGATTGTAATTTTGTACAATGAAGTTGACTTTTTGGGGTGCAGCTCGTCAGGTAACGGGGAGTATGCACTTGGTTCAGTTGGAGGGAGGAACGCAGGTATTGATAGATTGCGGTTTGGATTATGAAAATCGCAAAGAGTTTGACCATAAAAATGCAAACTTCCCGTTTAAACCTGCCGACATAGATGTTTTGATTTTAACGCATGCGCATATTGATCATTCTGGCAATGTTCCTAATTTAATTAAGCAAGGATTTGTGGGGGATATTGTTTGTTCTGGTCCCACATTGGAGTTGAGTGATTATTTATTGCAAGACAGTTTAAATATTCAGATGATGGAAATTCGCAAGAAGCGCAAGCAGTTTTATCGCAAGAAGAACAAGAAACACGCTTCGAGTTTGCCTCAGCCGTTATTTGCTAAGCGACATATAGCTGATATGGTGGATATGGCGATAGTGTTGGAACCGGGGCATGTTTTGGAATACAATTCGGAGTTAAGTATTGAGTTTTTTGCAGCGGGTCATATTTTGGGTGCAATGAGTGCGAAGTTAAGTATTAGGGAGTCGAATGGTCGGGTGAAGAAGCTTGGTTTTACAGGAGATTTAGGGAATTTCAATTCTAAATTGGTGCCTGATCCGAATGTAATGGGCGATTTAGATTATTTGGTAAGTGAGAGTACTTATGGTGGCCGGAAGCACATGACAGATAGCCGTAAGGCCGAAGAAATTTTACTTGATGAGATCACCGAAACATGTGTGAATAAAAAAGGAAAGTTGGTAATACCCGCATTTAGTGTGGGCAGGACACAGTCTATTTTGTTTACTATTAATCAATTGTACATGGACGGAAAGATGCCAAATATTAAAGTATTCACAGATAGTCCATTGGCAATTCGATCGACTCGTGTTTACCAGAGCAGTGTAAGTTATTTGAATGACGAGGCGAAGCAGTTTCAGGCGAAGCACGGTAGTTTATTTAATTTTCCGTTGTTGCATGTGGTGGAAGATGAGAGGGAGAGTGAATTTTTGAGTGTGTTGCCGGAGCCCTGTGTGATAGTATCGGCGGCTGGTATGGTTGAAGGGGGAAGAATTCAAATGCACATACGCAATAATATAGCAAGCGAGCAGAATACGGTGATGATTGCTGGATTTTGCGCAGAGGGCACATTGGGCGATCGATTGCTTAAGGGACAGGGATTTGTAGAGATTGATCGAAAGCAAAAGGAGGTACACTCTAAGATTACGAGGACGGATGTATTTAGTGCGCACCCGGATCATCCTCAGTTAATGGATTATTTTAAAAGGACGAAGCAAGCGGGTACTTTGAAAAAGTTATTTTTGGTACACGGTGATGAGGCTCAGATGATAAAATTGGCAGATGATATTGATTTTGTGGATGTACATACGCCGATAAGGGGAGAGGTATTTGAATTGTAGGAGTTTGTACAGTGCATTTGGTTGATTAAGAGTTAATTCAATTATAAAATTGCGATAGACAGAATGTATTTAGAATTCGTTATACTTGGAATTGTTGGATTGAGTATTCTATTTTGGGGATACGCTTTCATTTCGAGTGTAAGGAAGTTGTGGGTGGTGTTACGGGATAAGCGCAAACGGGCGATAGTTCCCACATTGGTTGTGGGCAATATTACGGTTGGGGGAACGGGCAAGACGCCATTTTTGTTGTATTTAAGTGATTTGTTTTTGGGTGAGGATTTTGGAATTGTTTCGCGGGGTTATGGTCGAAGGTCGAAAGGTTTCCAAGTAGTTGAAACAGATTCTCGGTCTTTGGAGGTAGGAGATGAGCCGTTAGAGATAAAGAGAGCATTATCGGAAAAGGGCTATAAAACTCCTGTTGTTGTGGGTGAGAAGAGGTTGGAGGCGATAGAGAATTTGGTTGACAGGTTTGGAACTAAGGAATTTGTACTTTTGGATGATGGGTTACAACATGTTCATTTGGAACCGGAGGTAGGGATTGTGTTGACTACATATTCGGAGCCATTGAGCAAGCAAATTTTTTCGTTACCCTTGGGTAAATTGCGTGAGTTTGCATTTAAGGTTGGGGGATATGATTTTCTGGTGGTGACTAAATGTCCTGTTGGAATGGATGATTTGGCCATAAATGAATGGTGGTTAAAACATGGTGATGGGATTAAGATGGAGAGGGATAGGGTATTTTTTGCGGAGTATGGAATAAAATGTGGAGTTATTGAGCGCATAGATAATTTGATAATTGGAAACGGTTCAAGGGGTTTGAGTAGTGAGGGAGGGACTGGATTGGATAATTGGAAGATGGGCCATGATAAAATGGTTCGGAGTATTTTGATTACGGCGGTTGTAAATACGGATGGCATAGAGGAGTTTCTGCAGAATGACGGGTATGGAATTGATAAGCATTTCAAATATTCAGATCATTATTATTTTGATTTAAATGATTTGAGAAGATGGATAGATTATTCCAAGAGAGTGGGGGTAGAATATTGGTTTACTACTCGCAAAGATTGGCAGAGAATGAAAGATTTATTGACTGAAAATGCAGAAATTATTCCTTTGGATTTTGCGTTATATATAGGAATTGTGCATACGAATGTGAGAATATTGGAGGGAAAGGAAGAGGAGTTTAAGAATGTTATTTTAAAGAAATTAAAAGAAAATAAACGATGAAACTAGCAAATTGGTTTATAGTATTGGGTGTTATTGTTTCGGCATGGGGTTGTTCACCTTCTGAGAATATAGTTTATGAAGAGTTCGAATCTGTAAATCCTTCGGGATGGGATTGGAAGGAGGGAAAGACTTTTGCTTTTGAAATAGAAGATGATCAACATTTTTACAATTTGATCAATGGTTTGAGGATAACCACTGATTATGCTTACAGCAACATTTGGATGATTTATATTTTGAAGGGTCCAGATGGATTTTACAGAAAGGAGCAGTTCCAAGTTACTTTATCTGACAATATAGGTAAGTGGAAGGGTAAAGGGATTTCGAATTTGATTTCATTTCAGAGTCCGATTATTACGAATGTTAAGTTGAAGAAGGGAAAATATACCATAGAATTCTTCCAAAATATGCGGGATCAGGAGTTGAAGGATGTGAATAATGTGGGTTTACAGATTATACGTGGACAACTAATTTTATAGAGTCTAAATAATTACAAATATGGTAGTTAAAGGATTTGCGTCGGCTCTTTTAGGGGTTAACGCACAGAAGGTTATTGTTGAAGCGAGTGCAACGAATACACCGGAATTTGCCACATTTATAATAGGTTTACCAGACACATCGGTGAAGGAAAGTTTATTTCGGTGTGATTCGGCCATTAAGCATTCTGGTTTTGAAGGACTTCGACAAAAGGTGGTGATTAATCTGGCACCTGCAGATTTAAAGAAAGAGGGAAGTGCATACGATTTGCCCATTGCTATTTCGATGTTGGCAGCAAGTTTTCAGATAAAGAATGAACGATTGTGTGAGTTTGTAATTATGGGTGAATTGGGTTTAGACGGAAGTGTTTTGCCTATTAAGGGTGCATTGCCTATTGCCATTCAGGCCATGAAAGATAAATTTAAAGGATTTATTCTACCGATGGAGAATGCAAGAGAAGCAGCAATTGTTAAGGATCTTGAAGTGTATGGGGTTAGGAATTTAACGGAGGCCGCTTCTTTTTTGGATGGAAAATTGAGTTTGGAACGGGTAGTTGTGGATCCAAGAAGTGATTATGAAGCCCTTTCAAATGATTACGATGTGGATTTTAGTGATGTACAGGGTCAAGAAAGTATAAAAAGAGCAATGGAAATAGCAGCGGCGGGTGGACATAATATCATTCTGTATGGACCACCGGGAGCTGGAAAGACGATGTTAGCGCGGCGAATGCCTACCATTTTACCTCCAATGACATTACATGAAGCGTTGGAAACGACTAAAATACATTCTGTATCGGGTAAATTGGGGAGTAATGCAACTTTGATGGCAAAACGTCCATTTCGAGCACCTCATCATACGGCATCCAGTATAGCTTTAGTTGGGGGTGGTACTCCACCTCAACCGGGTGAGATTTCATTGGCTCATCATGGTGTTTTGTTTTTGGATGAATTACCTGAATTTCAGCGTACTGTTTTAGAGGTATTAAGGCAACCCTTGGAAGAGCGGAAAGTCCATATTTCTAGGTCTAAGTGGAATGTTGAGTACCCAGCTTCCTTCATGCTTGTGGCGAGTATGAATCCTTGTCCGTGTGGATATTATAATCATCCGACAAAGAGTTGCACTTGTGCACCGGGGAATGTGGCTCGTTACATGGGAAAAATTTCGGGTCCGTTATTAGACAGAATTGATATTCATGCGGAAGTAATGCCTGTATCGGATGACCAGCTTTTTGAGTCGCGCACAAAACAGGAATTGAGTTCCAGTATTCGGGAGCGAGTATTAAAAGCTCGAGAAATTCAAGTAAAGCGATATCAAGATGAGGTAGGTATATATTCTAATTCTATGATTCCATCCAACAAAATTCATTTGTATTGTAAAATACCTGTAGCGGGCCAATTGCTTTTAAAGAGTGCGATGAATAAGTTGAATTTAAGTGCTCGGGCGTATGATAAGATATTGAAATTGAGTCGCACCATTGCTGATTTATCTGGCAGTGATGAGATATCCATTGAACATGTAGCGGAGGCCATTCACTTGAGGGGTTTGGACCGCGGCGGGATGTTTGGTAATTAGAGTAGGAGTGGATATTCGGATTTTCGATTGTTGGTCTAATTTTGGGTTTGGACCGCGGCGGGATGTTTGGTAATTAGAGTTTATCGGATTGAAAATCGGATAAAAGCAATCTTACTTCCCTTTAAATTCGGGTTTGCGTTTTTCGTTGAAGGCTGTAACACCTTCGCGGTAATCTTCAGAACGACCTGCAATTTCTTGGCAATAGGCTTCGTATTGAAGCATGGTATCTAAATCTGAATGAGCTGCTTTATTAAGCATTGATTTAATCATACCGATGGCTTTAGTTGGAGCGTTTGCATAAAAATCTGCAATTTCAGCAACGGTTGAATCCAAAGTATCTTCTGAACAAACGCGGTTTATTAGTCCCCATTCCAATGCTGTTTGTGCAGATATTTTGGGTGCCATAGTGGCCATTTCAAAACTACGAGCGGGTGAGATGGCTTTAGGTAAGAAATAACTGCTACCGCTATCTGGAACCAGACCAACATTAACAAAAACTTCTATAATGGATGCTTTTTCAGATGCTATAATAAAATCACAAGCTAAAGCCAATGATGCGCCAGCGCCAGCGGCTACTCCATTTAATCTACAAATTATGGGTTTGGGTAATTCGCGCATGGCTTTGATAATAGGATTGTATCGTTTGTATAAACTATCTGAAAGAGAACGATTTTTTGAACCAGCAATTGCTTTCAAATCTTGACCTGAGCAAAATGCTTTTCCGGCACCAGTTAGAACAACCACGCGAACATCACTGTCTTTTTTTACTTCTTTGAATACCGCTTGTAGATCATAGCTTTGTTCATCGTTGAAAGCGTTAAATACGTCTGGACGATTCAAAGTTACATAGGCAACATTGCCTTTTTTCTCATATAATACACAGCTAAGTTCCATGGTTTTGGTTTTTATGTACTGCAAATTTAAATTTAATATATTGGAATGCTACTTTAAGTGTTGCTTAAATTTAAGATTTGATGTGTTGGGGAGTTGAACTTGGGCGGTTGAAAAGTTACTTTAAGTATTCTTCCGGGGTTGGTTTTATTGGAATGAGTTTGGTTTATTACCGTTCTTACATCCCCAAAGAACGAAAAATCCATTCATTCATGAACGTAATTGAAATCCCCACTATGAAACCAATGATTAATTCAGCATGATCATGGGCTTTCAGGGCAAATCTCGCTAAATAAACCACAGGTAAATTAATGGCAGCTGCAATGAGCCATTGGTTGGGGGTTAGGTAGAATAGTTTGAGTATTTCGGCGGATTGAGTGGATATTATTTCTGAACTTAACATTGAATTAAACGAAGAAGCGTATAAAAAGAAAAAGGCAAAAAATGCTGAAGCCGATAACATGTGAATGCTGATTTTGAACTTCATGGAGTTGAATAATAGCTGAATGAGCAATGAAAAAATGACTAACTGATTCCATGCGTACAAAACGGATGGTGCTTCGAGCAGTCGAAGGATTCCTGAAAAAGAAATGGTCAAAACTAGAGAAACTGCAACGGCCAATAATCGGTTTTTTAAATCCGGCAAATGCAATGAAGGGAATACTCTTCGCTTTACCATTATTACAACAAAAACCAAAGGAAGTAAAGCGTGCAATGCAAAAGAAGCCCATGTAATGACCCATAATTTGGTTGTTTCGGGGAGGGAGTCAATGAAGCTTGAGTTGAGTGAATCTGTTGGAGAACTTGGATCACCCAAAATATTTAAGGCAGAATTGTATTCAATAAAACCGCTGTACAATAAATAGGTACCGAGCGCAGCCCAGAACCCCGGGTAGGTTATGTAGGTTATGGTTTTGAATGTTTTTTGTAGGATATTTTTGGGTGGTGTATTGGTAGGGGAGTTCATGTTGGGAGTTTAATTACTATTGTTTTGTAGGATATTTTTGGGTTGTGTATTAGTAAGGGAGTTCAAGTTGATGGAGGCATTCATTTTCTAATAAATTTCGTAATTAGCTATTTATTTGGACGTATTTTATAGCGTATTTTAGCGTATAATTTTAATTTAGAATGAGCGTTCAATTCCAATTAACCAACGAAATTGAATATAAGATTCACCGGCAACAGTTGTGTTAAGAAATAAGGGCATATCAAAACGGATTCGCAAAGGTCGTGTTTCATTCAGAATTCTTTTGGAAATAACGTTGTTGAATCCTTTAAATTCGACTAAAGTACCAATACCTGCATCCATTATTAAGCCCGAGTGAATTAAAGAGCCGGTAAATAATCCGCTTGAACTACTACCATTGGAACCGGCATTGCTGTTGCCGGTGCTTGTACCGCCGGAACCACTGCCGCTTCCGGAACTGCCACCATTTCTATTTACTTCAGAAGCATTAAAAATCATCACCCCGGCATCGGCAAAGAGGTAAGGTTGGAGCAAAATTTTGGGCAGTTTGTTTCGGGTACGTGAGCTTAATCGTCCCCAAATCAAAGCATTGGTTAATTTACGCCAATATTCGGTAAACTCCCATTCTATGTTAGCGCTGAGTCCTGATGTCCCCCGAAAAAAAGCATAAACAGAATCATTCGATCCACGTAAACCTAAGGGTCTTCCTTGATATCCTCGCAAATTCAAACCTCCTCCATAGTGTAGAAACTGAACAGAGTTGGTCGGAATGGGAGGTAAACTTTCAAACCAGTTTATGGGAGCTATGTTTAATTGACCATAATCGCGCATTATTGGGTTTTCAAACTCTTCTTCTGGGTTGGCACCGGCTGCGTACAAAACAGATTCTGGAGTAAGTGTATTTCCAGCGCCAAATTGTGCGAAAACCCTCGATTTTACAATGGATTTGTAAACGGGCTGATTGTGTTTCCAGGTTACATTGACCCATCCATATTGGCTGTAACTCCAGGGCGATAACATTCGCACACTGGTTTGAATGCTGCCTGTACGACCAAAGCCGCTGTATTTTACATCCCAAAATAAATTCAGTGAAGTGTTGGCTTGCGGATTCCAACGGGAAATATCTGAGATGATTCCGTTAAATTCACGTTGATTGAAGTGTTGGTTATTGTAGCCAATGAAATTTTGGTTGTTAGGGTTGACTAGTTCATGGTCGGACAAATTGCCGCTAGTATTCAGGAAATTAGCCATGGAATCGGTTCCAATTCCATTAGGGAAATAGGAGGAATAGGATGTGTAATTGAAGGCATTTTTCACTCCTTGCATGTGTTTACCATAGAATCCAAATGTGTGGTTTCCAACCGACATTTTCCACCCTGATTTGACCATCACTCTTCGATTCATAGAAATGAAATCGGCGAAATAAATTCCACCGTTTCGAACGTGATGTTCCCAGTTGATCCAACCACTTAATCGCTGAGGCAGCAGCCAAATGGGTGAATAACCTAAGGGATTTTCCCATGTTTGAGATGCTGAATTCAAACCCCTATTTTTGGGGAAGTTTTTCTGATTGTAGTTGGGTTGAATTGCATAAAATATGCGACCATCAAACACATGTTTTCGTTTTACATACTGCCCACTTACTTTGGCACCGAGTAGGCAGCCAGAGTATTGGTTAAATCGGAGAGCTGGACGGTATAAAAAGTGGTAGCCACCTAAATAGTTGGGATCACTACCGTTTTCCCAATCGAAATGCCAATCGGATCGTTTTTTCCACACATTGTTTCTTCGATCGATATCAGCGAGCATACCGGTGCGGTCCAGCCAAATTTGGTCAATTTTATGTCCGGGAGGTAATTGAACTTGCAGGTTAAATGTGGTGTTTAATTGATTCCAAGAATGCCAAGTTTTGGAGTTAAGTCGTCCGGGAATGCGATAATTATTGGAAGGAATGGTGTATTGCAATAGCTTAGAATTTTGGTGATTTTGGGATGCAATCACGTCTAAGTGCACCGGCATAACGAGATTTCCGTAGCGTTTTACTTGAATTTTATATTGATTGTTTCCTAAGTGACTTACTTTCTTAATGCCATAATCAACTACCGCCTTGGATTGTAGCCATTGATCAAAAAAGGTGTTTAAATCTGTTTGGGCCGACATGATAATGCTGTTTCTAAAATCTTCTTCATATGGGTGACACATTTTCCATTGCTGAGTATAGTTTTTCATGGCCAGCATGAACATGGAATCACCTAATAAATACTTTAAATTATAGAGCATGGTAGCAGTTTTGAAGTACACATGGCCGTATCCACCTTCGTGAGCAACGGCATCATTGAACTCATTGCTGTGCGTATTTAGAGGCATATCTTTTCCATCGATAGCATCGTAAATGTATCCGGCATAAACCTGATAGTATTCGGGAAAGTAACTGACTTTCAATTCATTCAATGCAAAAGCGGTAAGGAATTGTGTAAAGCCCTCATCTAAGGAAGCGCGGTAGGTTTCGTTGGTTCCCACCATACCCATAAACCAGTTGTGTCCTACTTCGTGAGCAATGAGATTTCGATGTGAGGGGAAGTAACCTCCGCAAAGAGTGAGCATGGGGTATTCCATACCATCGGCGGCATCGGCTACTACTATTTTGGGATATTCATATTTTCCGAAATTTCGGGAATACAGGGCAATAACTTCGGAGGTAAATTGAGCCGTAGGTTGCCATGCTGCTGCATTATTTTCTTGCGCAATGGCAACGCATTTGATTCCGTTCCAGTTGACTTCTGAAATTCGGTAAGATGGATCAGCTGTCCACGCAAAATCATGCACATTTTCAGCGTAGTAATGCCAAGTTTTGGTTTTTGGTGAAGGGGGAATGATGATTGAAGGAGGGCTATTGATTGGTTTTTTGGCAAAATTTGAAATTTGTAGTTTTTGTTTTAGTATTGGGGGAAGTACTTGTTGCTCGTTGATTAGTTCGCCGGTTGCTTCTACGATGTAATGTTCGGGAAGGGTAAGTTTCACGTTGAATGAGCCAAAGTCGCCATAGAATTCTTTTTCTAAATGTTGGGAAGTTTCCCAAGAGAATTTCCGATCGTACACGCAAATTCTGG
The DNA here is from genome assembly GCA_964592635.1 of uncultured Rhizobium sp. GTDB lineage: Bacteria > Bacteroidota > Bacteroidia > NS11-12g > UBA955 > VMCP01. Next base: position 15,924 of record CAZQFZ010000016.1, on the reverse strand, counting down.
GATACCAATGAGCGCCATTGAAGTGTTTTATACCATGGTGGTCGAATACTTTCATTCTCCGTCGGATGCTTCCGCGATCAAAATAGGTTTTGAATGCAATTTGAAAAACGCAACTATCCCCGGGAAGCAGTGTTTTAGGAAATGCTATCCTCATGATGGTAAAATCGATATTGATTTGTTGGGAAGGAATTTCTTGGTTGTTGATTTTTACTAAAAGAATTTCGGTTCCTAGGTTTTGGGATTCATATTTTCCGTAACGGGTTTTTATTTTATTTTTTTGGTATAATTTATCGGTAAGGGAACCGGGTTGATTGGAATTTTGGTATAGGTGGAAGTAAAATTCGGTGAGGGCATTGGGGCTATTATTGTAATAGGTTAATTCCATGTATCCGTTAATAATTTCGGCGGAATCGTTGAGAGTGGCGTTGATATTGTAGGCCACATCTTGTTGCCAATAGCCGTTGTAGGGTTTTTTATTTTTCCAGTATAGGGGATTTTTGTCTGAACGAAAAGTATTGGGTGTCGGAGAAAGAGGATTTTCCGTGGAACGAAATTCGATTTTGGTAGGTGGAATTTCAGAACTAACGGAATTTGGGAACCCCGTGTGTTGTGCTTGAAGTGAAGTTTTTTGGCTATAGATGGATAAAAAGCAGAATAAATATCCCCCGAAAGACCGAAAAAAATTGGATTGAAACATGGAATGAATCATTAAATACGTGCCAATTTACGAAGATATTTGGGGTTGAAGGATAGTTTTTGCAATTTTGTTGTATGGAATTGAATTGGGAATATCGTGGTGCCGAGTTATCGGATTCGGACGTGGTGGTTTCGCTGAAGCACAACGGTATGCTCAATGTGATGTCGATGGACTCACAATTAAAGGTAACATCGCATCGAATTGATAGTAAGTCGAGGATAGAAAATCGTGGACAGGCGGTGGTATGGAATTGTGAAATTCAGATTATTCCTGAGCAGTTTTTGAATGCGGAACCTGAGGGTATGGAAATCGACACGAAGGCGATGTTGAAGCCGGGCGTGTATTTGTGTTATAAGGGTAAGCATCGTCAGCACTTGTTTCAGGCGGTGTATTCGCAGGCGGAAATTGTATCGCGAAAACATGCTAATTTATTGTATGTATGGCATCACGACGGGGTGTTGTATGTGATATGTTTCAAGGGTGGAAATTTGGTATTTGGAAATGTATTTAAGGCAGCAGACTTGCAGGAGGCATTGTATTTTTGTTTATCTGCGGCGCAGGACGCTGAAATTCACCGGGGGGATTTTACTGTTTTTACAGATGCGTCTGGAGAGTTTATTTCGGATATTCAGGAAAAATTGGGGAAATTGGAATTGAGCACTGAAGTGATGAAACACGATTGGTTGTACCCTCAGTTTTCGACGTCGCCTTATCGCCATTTGTCGTATTATTTGCAAAAAATGCCAAGATTAGCAGTGCCTGAGGATTATCATTCAGAATAATTATATGCGAGTAACTGGGGGTAAATTGAAAGGGTGGGTGTTGCCACAAGGATTTGCTAATCATGTGAGGCCATCGACGGACAGGATGCGGGAGAGTTTATTTAATTTATTGGAGCATCATCAGGGTATTGAGGGCCTTTCGGTTTTGGATTTGTTTAGTGGTTCGGGAATCATTGCTGCAGAGTTTGTTAGTCGCGGGGCAAAGCGAGTGGTTTCGGTGGACTTGGATGCCAAGAATATTGCACATCAGAAGAAGGTAAAACAGATGCGTGAGGATGCAGAAGTTTGGGAAATCAACAAGGCGGATGTATTTAAATTTTTACAAAAAACGGAAGAGCGATTCGATTTGATTTTTGCGGATCCGCCGTATGGGTTGCCTGATTTACAATCTTTACCCGATCAAGTTTTACCTTTGTTAATGGATGGTGGTTGGTTTATATTCGAGCATCAACCGCAATTGGTATTTAATAAGCCGGTTTTAATGCGAAAGGACTACGGTCAAACGAGTTGTTCCATTTTCGCATTGGAATCAGTACCTTCGTTGTAAGTAATTGCAAGCCATGAATGTCAAAACTATAGCTGTATTTCCGGGCACGTTCGATCCGGTAACTAAGGGTCATTTGGATATTGTTGCTCGAGGGGCACAACTTTTTGACGAAGTGGTAGTAGCCATAGGTATCAATACGAAGAAAACCACTTTGTTTGACTTGGATCAGCGCACCAAATGGTTGGAAGAGACGTTTGCGAGCTATTCGAATGTGCGCATTGATCATTACGAAGGTTTGACGGTGGAGTTTTGTGCAAAAATTGGCGCCAAGTTTTTGTTACGTGGCTTAAGAAACGGGAGCGACTTCGATTATGAATCGCATATTGCACAATTGAACAAAGACTTAAGCAATGGTATAGAAACCGTATTTATATTGAGCAGTCCTGAATTGAGTTATATCAGTAGCACGTTGGTACGCGATTTAATTCTACATGAAGGGGAATATCAGCGTTACATGCCGGATGGGTTAACTGGTATTTAAAAAGAGACGGTTTTTGCTTTAGTTCCATCGCAACAGTTATAGCAAAAAAGGTGCAAAGATGTGATGGAATGAAAAAGTTCAATCCGTTTAAAGCACCTTGGCGATTATGTCGCGAATCGACGAATAAGTCTGAAAATCCGTTGATTTAAACCAATCCAAGTCTGCGAATTTTACTTCGGAAATACCTTCTTCGGTTTGGGGTTTTAGGTCGTTGGTTCCGCTATTATTCATTCTATACCAATGGGTTTCTTTAAGTAGAATAAGTTCGTCTTCGAAGTAAGCATGGTAAGTTTCGCCTATTTTGTTAGAGATATTGATACGGTTGATACCGGTTTCTTCCATTACTTCGCGTAAAGCGGCAGCCATTTGATCTTCGTGTTTTTCAATTTTGCCTTTAGGAAGATCCCAGATCCCATTTCTTTTGATGGTGAGCAATTGGTTTTCTTTGTTGAACACCAATCCTCCAGCGGCTTGAATAACGGTATATTCGGAGGTGAATTCGTCAAAAACTTCTTTAGGATTGGGGCAAATGAGACCGAAGGTCATAGCTTTTCCGAAAGCTTCATTTGAAACCAGAATATTGAAACTTTTGTGCAGTTCATCATCCCCTATGTAGTACAAGTTGGGAATTCCTTTCAGTGTACTTAATGAATCGGTGATAATTAACGATCCTTCATTAAAGTAGATTTTGTAAGTTTGCGGCTCCATGTCACATCAAAGTGCAAAATTAGCGAAATTTCTTTTGGAAATAAAGGCCGTAAAATTATCTCCGAGAGAGCCATTTACCTGGACGTCAGGAATTAAGTCGCCCATTTATTGCGATAACCGCACGGTTTTATCGTATCCGGAGGTGAGAAACTTTGTAGCTGATTCGTTGGCAGATATTATAAAAACACATTTTTCGGATGTTGATCGCATAGCTGGAATAGCCACTGCGGGAATAGCTCACGGAGTATTGGCTGCGGATCGTTTGGGGATGTCGTACTGTTATGTGCGACCTGAACCTAAAAAACACGGTTTAAAGAATCAGGTGGAAGGGTACCTTGCGCCGGGCGATAAGGTAGTATTGGTAGAGGATTTGATTTCTACGGGTAAGAGTTCATTGCAGGCGGTAGAAGGAGTTAGAAATGCGGGAGGTGAAGTGGTTGGATTGATTGCTTTATTTACCTATGGATTTTCAGATGCGCATCAAAAATTCATTGATGAGGGGATACCTGTACATACCATTTCCAACTTTGGGGTGTTATCTGAAGTGGCTGCACAAGAAGGGTATATTGCTACTGAGGACTTGGAGAGCGTTAAGCAATTTGCTGCGAATCCTCAGGTTTGGGGCGATAACATGCTATAATATTTTCTGTTTTTGTGTTGAACAGCTGAATTGTAGCCGAACTTGAATGGGTAAATGGAGGTCATTTGCCTTCAAAGTGTTTTAGTGCTTCTCTTTTTGAGAGGGGTTTTAAGGGGTATTTATTCACAAAATCTAAGACCCAAATCGGATTGGTTCTGGCGTATTGTCTTAATGCCCAACCAATGGCTTTTTGATGAAAAAACTCTCTGGATTGGAGGTGTGGAATGATGGCGAATTCGAGCCAATCGGTTTTTGTTTTTTCTTTGAATTTGAGTTGGCAAATGATGCCGCTACGGTTAATCCACATATTGGGATGGGCGGCAAATTCTTCAATGGTTTGAGGTAGCGATTTGGGGTACTTGAGTAGGATTTTACCCAAGTAACTACCGGCGAGCATATCGACGGTATCCCACCAACTTTTTTGGAGAATAAGTTCTTGAATGAATGGAATATCGGATGCTTCTAAATATTTGATATACTTAGATATGAATTCCATTGCAATGTATTGGAACTCCCGTTCTGGTTGATTCCAGAGGGCGTATGAAAATTGAATTAATTCTTCTTTGTTTTGGGGATTCCAGATTCCAAGAAATTCCTTGAACGCCGTTTTTCTGGCAGTTGCACTCACACCCAAGAAAGGAAACAAGTTTTTCATATATGCCTGCATACCCTGAATTTTTTCGGGCTGAGAATGTCGAATCAGAATTTGCTTTAATTCTACAATTACTGCATCAAATTGGGTAGATGATAATGGGATTGAATTATGGTTTGGGAGAGATGGATTGTGGTTATTATTTTTCATGATTTGGATGAAGGTATAGAATTACTCTACGAAAGTACGCGGTAAACCGCTGTTTTTTGTCGGAATTATCCCCAAAAACCGTTTATACATGTGTATATTTGGGCAACATTAAAATAAGAAATATGACAAGAAGAGTAACTCCAATTTTAGCCACTTTAGGGATTAGTGCTTTCACATTATTGGGTTGTGATGCGGTTAAACAGCAAGCCATGAATGTGGCTCAGGAAGCGGTTAATCAACAAGTTCAAATAGCTTCAAAGCCGGTTATTCCAAAGTTAACTTCCGATGAAGCTGCGGGTGGTTTAAAAGAAGCGTTGGTAGATGGTGTAATGAAGGGTACCGGTATTTTAGGACAGAACGGCGCTTTTTTAAACAATGCTGCTTTAAAAATAGTATTACCTCCAGAGGTTCAGAATGTGGAGCAGAAGATTCGCAATAATATGATGTTAAATTCTTTGATTGGTAAAGATTTAGACAATGTTATAGTGGCCATGAACAAGGGTGCTGAAAGATCCATGGCCTTGGCAGTGCCGGTTTTTAAGAAAGCCATTACTGACATGAGTTTTGCCGATGCTATGAAGATTTTAACGGGGGGACAGGGAGCGGCAACTTCCTATTTGAAAAGCACATCGGAAACGCAATTACAGGAGTTGTTTATGCCGGAGGTAAAAAAAGCTTTGGATGAGGTAGCTGTATCGAAGAGTTGGACACCTGTGGTAACACAAATCAATAAAAACAAAAAATTATTGGGATTGCAAGCGGATATTCAACCGGATTTGAACAAATATGTAACGGAAAAGGCAACAGCGGCGTTGTTCAAAGAAATTGAAAATCAAGAGAACATCATTCGTAAGGACCCAGTTGCGCGCACAACAGATATTTTGAAGAAAGCGTTCGACTACGCTGATAAAAATTCATCTAAATAGATATTTCAGCAGAATTATTTATCTTTCCGTTTTTGTATTGTTAGGCTGAACGAAATTAAATTGTTGAGGAAATTTTTAAGGAATATTATTCTTTTGTCGATTTGCAGCCTTGCGCCGCTATCGGTTTTTTCCTTTTCATCGGTTGCAGCAGAACATGGTTTGGATTTGGAGAAGCGGGAATTCGGACTGGGAGGAGTTGCAGAACATGGTTTGGATTTGGAGAAGCGAGATAAAATCGACAATCCGGAGTATCCAGAAGCGATGCGAAAACGAATCGATTTCAGTTATGTTGGCAATCAGTTTGCTGTGGTTTTAGTGTTGTTAGAACGTAAAACGGGTTTAAAGTTTCAATACGATGCAACGTTGACACCTACCAAGCGCATGTACAACTTGAATTACAAAAATACGCTTGTTGAAACCGTGTTGAAGGATTTTTTGCATCAAAATGGACTGGATTTTGACGCTTACAACAACTCTGTTATTTTGAAACCTTGGGAATTATACAACAGGGAAGTTGTAATTTCTGGTCGTGTGAGTAATGAACTTACGGGCGAACGTATTGTGAATGCAACTATTTCATTGATAGGAACATCCAAGATTGTTTACAGTAATTCTCAAGGAATTTTTCAATTGCGTGTACCATTTGTTGAGAAGTGTATATATACTATTAACTATCCTGGCTATATTGTTGAAATTGATACTTTAGACCGATTATCCTTGGGTAAAACCTATTTTTTAGATGTGCAGTTAAAGCCGGAAATTGATCAAATCGACGCGGCATTTGTGCATGCAAAAAAGGAAAAGAATTTACCGGCAGTGGAGTTTGGTAAAACCGATGAGATGTCGATCAATGGCAATCAGCTTAAGAATATCCCATATCTGTTTGGTGAACCCGATGTTATGCGTGTTTTCAGTATGAATCCGGGAGTAGTATCGGGTAGCGAGGGTGTTTTTGGCATGTATGTTCGAGGTGGTGCATCAGATCAGAATTTGGTGTTGCTCGATGATGTTCCACTCTATAACGCCTATCACATGTATGGAGTTTTTGGGATATTTAATGCGGATATCATTAAAAATGCCCAGTTTTACAGAGGTACTTTTCCTGCTGAGCATGGAGGTCGGTTGAGCAGTGTTGTTGAGGTACATACCATTGATGGAAATTCCAAAAAACTCAGTGGGAGTTTGGATGTTGGTATATTATCGAGCCGATTTTTAGTTTCAGGTCCTTTATTCAGCAAGAAAACAACATTTGCTTTTTCGGGCCGACGAAGTTTTTTTGATTTTTTGGTGAACCCCATCAATCAAGTAGTAAAATTTTCGGATGGTGATTTAATCAACCGGTATAATTTTTGGGATATCAATTTCAAAATCAATCATCGATTTAATCCCAAGAGCAGAGTGGTATTATCGGGTTATTCGGGTCAGGATTATGCGGGTTTGGTTCAGCGAAACGCGGTTGAAAAACCGAGTGGGAGCTTGGTTCAGCGATCTGTAGATGCTTCACGCTGGGGTAATGATGTGTTGAGTTTTCGTTGGGATTACATGAGTAGTCCAACATCGAACATTTACTTTAAAGCGTATTACACGACGTATAAATATGCCAATACTCGTGTGTTTTCAAGTAACAGTGTCAATGAGTTGGGGGAAGAATTTTCGGAGCGTTCCATTTATGAATTGTCGAACGGGTTATATGATTTAGAGACATCTCTTCATTTTGAAAAGAGTTTAACTCCTGGGTGGAAAATGCGATTGGGCACAGGATTCATTTACCATCAGTTTCAGCCAAACCGCCGCAAATTGGTAAACGAATTGGATAGTGTTAGAACGGAGTTTGTATTTCAAGATGATGCACAAACCACACCAGAGGTGTATTCGTATGCCACTTTAAATTATGAGGGGGGTACATGGGGATTTTTTGATTTGGGGATACGCAGTGTATATTATGGATTGGGTAGAGGGCAGTATTACATTTTACCAGAACCACGATTGAGTGCAAGATTTAAGTTGGGATCGGGTGCTTGGTTGAAGTTTTCGGGCAGTATAAATCGGCAGTTTTTCCATCAGTTGAACAACATTACTATGGGATTGCCATCGGATTTGTGGGTTCCTTCCAACACGTTATTTAAACCTGCGAAGGCCACTCAAGGGTCGGTTGGAACTTCGTTCCGATTGAGTAGGGCTTGGCAGTGGAATACAGAAGTTTTTTATCGGGAGTTCGACAATATTTTGGAGTACAACAACAATGCGGTTTACGTTACCTCGAACCGAAATTGGGAAAGTTCGGTTACAGATGGCAAAGGAATTTCTAGGGGAGTAGAAACTCAGATTGAAAAAACGAAAGGAAGATTAACAGGCTGGATTTCATACACATGGATGAAAAGTGATCGGAAATTTACTGAGATAAACCAGGGTTTGGCATTTCCATCGCGTTATGATCGGAGGAATAATGTGTATTTAACGGCAAACTATCGCCTCAATTCTCATTGGAATATCAGTGGAAGCTGGGTGTATAATTCGGGATTTGCATATACTGTTCCGGTAGGTGTGTTTCCATCCCCAACAAGCACAGACCCTGCTCGAGATATTCTAATTTATGGTGATCGAAACAATGCGCGTAGTCGCGATAACCATCGATTGGATGTTTCGTTTCGTTATGTAAAACGAAATTCGAAGTTCAATCAAAGTTGGACATTCGGGGTGTATAATATGTACAATCGGATGAATCCTTTTTACATCAATTTTGGGTTGGATGACCAAGGAAAGCGTACTCAATTTCAGATTAGTTTGTTGCCCATAATGCCGTTTGTAAGTTATCATATTGATTTGTAAAAAGCATGTTCTGGTTGGCTAAATATTCACGATTCATGGCTTTTTTTCGGGGGAAGAAATTCGCGTTTTTAAGTTGTGAAGGGTGGATGAATGTAGTAATGTCAAGGTGGTTGAATGCATTCATTTTGGTAGTTCTGTTTGCTGGAAATTCGTCGTGCGTTAAGAAAATTGACAATTCGGAAGGTATCCCCAAAATAGAAGCATATTATGTACACGCGTACATTTGTCCAGATAGTTCAACCAACATTCAAGTAGGTAAAGTGAGTGGAATAACGGAAGTGGTTCAATATATAAATGACGCTCAGGTAGAGGTATTTAATGCGAATAAGGGCAAGCGATGGTTGCTTTTGAACAAGAATTCTGGTAAGTATTTGAACGATTGCGATTTAAATTATAACGATAGTGTTTTGGTACAAATCACTTTGGGTTCGGGTAAAATATCCAAGAAAATTAGGGTACCCAATGCGGTAAAAATTCAAAAAGTAGTGAAATACACTACGAGTGTTGGTTTTATTGGTCCTACTCGAGCGTATCGGATTTCATTTAAAGATAGTGCATATATAGATAATTACTACCGAATTTATTTGAAACAGATGCGCAGAAAATATTTTGAGAATGGAGATAGTTTGGATTTTTCGGAACTGGTATCCATTTCCGGAAATGAACTGCCTTTTGTTCGAAACATTTACAACAGTTACACTACAAAGGAGGTTCTATTTTCGGATGAAACCTTCAACGGATTGAAGAATGATTTGGTGATTTATGAGCGGTTGCCGGGATTATCGGCGAATGAGGTTATCCTATCATCTACAGTTGTAATTGAGAATTTGAACGAAGATTTGTATAATTACTATAACTCAAGGAATGCCCATATATGGCAGCAGAGTTCCATCATTCAAACACCCACTCAGGTTCAGGGTAATTTAGAGGATGTTTTTGGTGTTGTTGGGGGATATTCGGTAGATTCCTACACGGTTGACTAATTCAAAGGGTATTTGATTAGTAGATTTTCATTTCTACTTCTTCGATTTTAGCACCTTTCATTTTACGAATGGTGAACTCGAGGTTTTCGTGTCGAACCACATCACCAGTGGATGGTATTCTTTCAGCGAAGTATATGATAAATCCACCCAAGGTATTGTAATCTCCTTCTGAAAGGTTTAAATTGTATTTTTCGTTGAGGTAATCGATTTCTAAACGAGAGGAGAAGCGATAGTGGTTTTCGCCGAGTACTACTTCGTTGGCGTCTTCGGTATCGAATTCGTCTTTAATTTCACCAAAAATCTCTTCGATTACATCTTCAATGGTAGCAATACCGGCAGTGCCTCCAAATTCATCTACTACAACGGCAATGCTTTTTCGTTCTTGAATGAATCGACGAAGTAAATCATGGGCTTCGAGTGTTTCGCTGACTAGGATAACGGGATGTAAAATGCTTGAAATTTTTTCGGGATGATGGAATAGGTCGCTATGATGAACGAAACCAATGATATTTTCGATTGAATTTTTATAAATGAGGATTCTGGAAAGTTGAGTTTCGATAAATTTCTGTTTTAAAATGGGCAGGGATGAGGTAACATCCATTGCGATGATTTCGGTTCTCGGAATCATCAAGTCTTTGGCTACTACTTCTGAAAAGTCTAAGGCGTTTCTAAAGGCTTCGGTATCGATTTCTTGGTTGTCGGAAGTATTGGAATTCTCTATAGAGCTGATGTAGTTATCAAGATCTACTTTTGAGAAAACGGGAGTTTCCTCGGTGATTTCGGTTTTAGTAAATATTTTTAAAACGAGTGAAGAAAGGAATTTGGTAAGTAAAATCAGGGGCCAGAGTAATACGTGAGCAACTCGAAAAGCGGGAGCAAAAGCGAATATCAGACTGTCGGCTTGAAGTTTAAATAGTGTTTTTGGGATGTATTCAGCGGTAATTAGTACTAATAAAGTAGAGAGAATGGTGGTAAGTAGAAAAATAAGGATTGTACTTTCAAATAGTTGGGTTAGGTAATAGTTGAAAATCTCGCCCATGGCGATACCATACACTACCAATGCCAGATTGGTAGCCACTAAAACGATGCTAATGAATTCGTTGGGTTTTTTGATATAGCGAGCTAGAGCTTTGCCTCCCAAGCTGCCTTTTTTGCTTTTTAATTCGATTCTGAGTTTGTTTGCGGAAATAAATGCAATCTCCATCCCCGAAAAAAAACCAATGGTAACGAGGCATAAAACAACAGTAAGCCAGTTATTTAGGTTGGGTGATTGTACTGCAATTTGCAATAGGGGTACCGAGAGGGGGTCTGCCATATTATTCGAAGATACGAAATTACATCTTAATTTTGCACTATGCAAACTCCAAAAAATATCGGAATTATTGGCGGCGGACAATTGGGAATGATGCTTCTACAGGCGGCGATGTTGGATAGTCCGGAAGTAAAATACACCGTTTTAGAGAGCACGGAAGATTGTCCGGCTGGACCATTTGCCGATAAAATGGTGATTGGGAGTTTGAAAAGTGAAGGGGATTTACGCAATTTAGCTTTGAATTCGGATGTAATTACATGGGAAATTGAGCATATTGGTGTGGATACCTTGTTGGAATTGGAGCAGGAGGGCAAAACCATAATTCCTAGGCCATCGGTTTTGAAAACCATACAGGATAAAGGTGTTCAGAAATTGTTTTATCGAAACCACGGTATTCCAACGGCACCATTTGTTTTGGTAAATACGAAATCCCATCCCCCGAAAGAAATTCTGAATGAATTAAAGGGCGACAAAGTAGTGGTAAAATCCCGCACGGGTGGTTACGACGGAAAAGGAGTGCAAATTGTGCTGAAATCGGACTTAGAATTGGGTCATTACCCATTTGAAGGCGAGGTTTTACTGGAACAATTTGTGGATGACGTGTTGGAATTGGCCGTGATTGTGGCTGTAGATCAACAAGGAAATACCGTTACGTATCCTTCGATTGAAATGTATTTTAATCCCAAAAGCAATTTAGTAGAATTTTTATATTCGCCAGCTCAGGTAACGGAGGAAATTGAGAATCGGTCGAAGCAAATTGCCTTACAAGCGGTAAAAGCATTGGAATCTCCGGGTCTGTTTGCTGTGGAATTATTTTTAACAGCAGATGGAGGGATTTGGGTGAACGAGATGGCACCGCGACCTCATAATAGCGGACATCATACTATTGAGGGATGCGTTACGAGTCAGTTTGCTCAATTGAATCGAATATTGTTGGGTAGAGAATTAGGATCTACTGAGTTGATTCAACCGAGTGCCATGATTAATGTGGTAGGTCCAGAAGGAGTTTCGGGTAAATATTTTTTGGCGAATGCAGTAGAATGGGAGGGAAGAAACGATGTTTTCGTTCACATGTATGGCAAGACAGAAACACGCCCGGATAGGAAGTTGGGTCATGTTACAGTTACTGCAAACAGTTTAGAAGAGTTGTTGAAAAAGGCAGAAAATATCAAGAATGAAATCCTGATCAAACGGTCATGATTTCTTTTTCTTTGTTGGTAAATAAATCGTCGGTTTTTTTGATGTATGCGTCGATTAATTTTTGCACGCGATCTTCTCCTTCGGCCATTTCATCTTCGCTGACGCCATCAGCTTTCAGTTTACGTATTTTTTCGTTGGCATCTTTTCTGTAGTTACGAATTCCTACTTTGGAATTATCTGCTTCGGACTTAGCGCGTTTTACTAATTCTTTACGACGATCTTCGGTTACTGGAGGAATGCTAATACGGATAAATTCACCGTCGTTTTGAGGAGCATAACCCAAGTTGGAGTTGATGATCGCGGTTTCGATGGGACGAATCAATGTTTTATCCCAAGGTTGAATCATTAAGGTTCTCGCATCAGGAGTGTTTACATTGGCAACTTGGGCCAGGGGTGTTTGAGCACCATAATATTCAACGAATACGGAGTCAAGCATATCGGGAGAAGCTTTTCCTGCGCGGATTCTGTGGAATTCTGCTGAGGTATGTGAAAGGTTTTTGTCGAGTTGAGATTTCAGATTTTCGATGATTTCGTTAACGCTGCTCATACTGCAAATTTATACGTTTTTCAATTAATACGCTCGTTCTTTTCTTCCCTCGAAAAAATAAACAAAAGCTCTATTGGCAACTGCAACACCTCCAGGAGTGGGGTAATCACCGGTAAAATACCAATCGCCGGTATCGTTGGGACAAGCCTGATGTAAATTTTCGACGGTTTGGAAGAGAATATCGAATTCGTAGCGAATATCTTTGGGTTTCACCATTTCGGCAATGCGCTTGGAAATGTCAAGGTCGTTTAGAGGATCGTAGAGATCTTTCACGACATTGCGTTGCAAGTGATTGGGCTTTTCTAATTCTGCCTTAGCATTTTTGTAAATGGTTTCGATAAGATTTTCATTTCCTTGTTCTTTGTGTATGGAAATAGCGGCTTGGAAAGCGGCAAAATCGCCCAACTTACTCATATCTATACCGTAGCAATCGGGGTAACGAATTTGAGGAGCTGAGCTCACGAGAATAATTCGTTTTGGCTCGAGGCGGTCTAAAATTTTGAGGATACTGGTTCTCAGCGTGGTACCACGTACTACGGAATCGTCCATAATTACGAGGGTATCGGTCCAAGACTTTACCACGCCATAGGTGATGTCGTAAACGTGTCCTACCAGGTCTTCGCGGTCGTTATCGTTGGTAATGAATGTTCTCATTTTGACGTCTTTTACGAGAATTTTTTCTCTTCGGGGACGCCAAGAAAGGATTTCATCTACTTTTTCAGGATTTTTTTGGACATCGATTTGTTTTAGAGCTTCTGCTTGGAGGTTTCTACGAATTTCGTGTATTCCATCAATTAAGCCATAAAAACTGGTGGATGCGGTATTGGGTACATAGCTAAATACGGTATTCACTAGGTCGTTGCCGAGGTATTTCATTACCGGTTTGGCCAACAATCTTCCTAATTCTTTTCTTTCAGCATAGATAGACTGGTCATTGCCTCGGGAGAAATAGATTCTTTCGAAGCTACAACTTTTACGTTCTATGGGTTCGATGATATTTTCTTCGGTGAAGGAACCGTCTTTTTTAACAATTAGGGCGTTTCCGGGTCCCAATTCTGTAACATCTTCGGGGTACACGTTGAAGGCCATTTGTATGGCGGCTCTTTCGCTAGCAACTACCACCACTTCATCATCGGCATAGTAGTGAGAAGGACGAATACCTGCGGGGTCTCTGATGATGAAAGCATCTCCATGCCCGAGCATACCAATCATATTGAAGCCGCCATCGATATTTTTAAAACTTCTTTTTAATATGCGTGAGATGGAGATATCTTGTTTAATTTTCTCAGATATTTCCCGATTGCTTAAACCTTGAGCTTTGAGGATGGAAAAAAGACGTTGGTTTTCTTCATCGATAAAATGCCCAATTTTTTCAAGCATGAGTACATTATCGCTTTTTTCTTTTGGTTGTTGACCGAGCTCAATAAGTTGCTGAAAAAGTTCTTCGGTATTGGTAATGTTGTAGTTACCGGCGAGCATTAAGTTTCTGGCCATCCAGTTGTTTTGGCGAAGAAAGGGATGGATATTTTCTATTGAATTTCCTCCGTAGGTGCCGTAACGAAGATGTCCGAGCAGAATTTCGCCAGCGTAGGGGTAGTGTTTTTTGAGGTATTCTAGGTCGTTTTGATGCTCTTGGGGGATATCTTTGAGTGCGGTTGCAACATTGTCGAAGATATCGCTCAGGGCGGTTTTAGTTGCTGAACGTTGTCGGGCTAAATAGCGATCGCCGAATTGGGGATCGAGTTTAACCACACCGATTCCTGCACCGTCTTGACCTCGGTTGAGTTGTTTGGTCATGAGGAATTGCAGTTTATGCAGCCCATACCAATAGGTACCGTATTTTTCGTGGTAGTAGTTTAGGGGTTTTTTGAGGCGTATAAAGGCCACCCCACATTCGTGCTTGATTGCGTCACTCATGTTGGAAGTGCAAATTTAGGCATTACCCTTGAAATTGCCTTGTTAAAAATGAATTTTACATAATTATCGTACATTTGTGGTTATAGCCAATTAATTCTGAGAAACATGCCAGTTAGAGCCCCTTTCAATTTGCAAAAATGGATTGATGAGAACCGTCATTTGTTAAAGCCGCCTGTAGCCAACAAGAATTTGTATCCTGAAGGCAGTGATTATATTGTTATGGTAGTTGCTGGACCGAATGGTCGTAGGGATTATCATTACAACGAAACGGAGGAGTTATTCTATCAACTTGAAGGAGAGATTACGGTTCGCATCCAAGAAGATGGAGTTCGCCGGGATGTTGAATTAAAAGCGGGTGATATGTTTTTATTGCCTGGTGGAATTCCTCACTCACCTGCTCGAAGTGCGGGAAGTATTGGCTTGGTTGTGGAGCGAATTCGCGAAGGCAAGGGGTACAAAGATGGGTTGTTGTGGTTTTGCGAAAAGTGCAACAATAAATTGCATGAAGTGTATTTTGAATTGAAGAACATAGAGAAGGACTTCATTTCGCATTTCGATGAATTCTATGCATCTGAGGAGATGAGAACGTGCAAATCATGTGGGGAGGTTCTTCCTAAGCCTTAATAAATAATTTACATGTACGAATTTCACGGGGATAAGCGTCGCTATTTTGATATGACCTATACGGTAACCAAGAATCATATCTTGCCGTATATTCAATCGAATTTTTCTTTTTTTCCGGGGATGCGCATTCTGGAAATAGGGTGTGGAGAGGCGGGGGTTTTAAAAGCTTTTACGGAATTGGGCTATTCGTGTACAGGAATTGAGTTGGAAGAATCGCGGTTGGAATTCGCACGAGAATTCATGAAAGAGGAATTGGCCTCAGGTCAGATTGATTTTTTGAATCGTGATATTTACTTGGTAGATCCGGAAAAGGATTTGGGTTCGAAGTACGATATTATTATATTAAAAGATGTTATTGAACACATCCCCCAACAAGAAAAATTCATGCCTCAATTGCATCGATTTTTAAATGAGGGAGGGGTGGTGTTTTTTGCATTTCCGCCATGGATGATGCCTTACGGCGGACACCAACAGGTTTTACCTAAAAAATGGGCTTCAAAATTGCCGTATTATCATTTGCTACCTGGTAAAATGTATCCTGCCATGTTAAAAGTTATGGGGGTAAACGAGAGTGGTATTAACACCATGGAGGAGATTCGCTCTACAGGAATTAGTATTGAACGGTTTGAGCGTATCTGCAAGGATTCGCAGTACTCCATCGTGAATAGGCGATTTTATTTATTCAATCCCATTTACGAATTTAAATTTGGGATAAAACCTCGATTGCAATGGGGTTGGTTAACGCGGATACCGTGGTTCAGAAATTTTGTTACTATGGGCATGTACTATGTGGTAAAAGCCAAGTAAGCGCTTTGGATTTGCTCATTTGTGGTGTTAACACAACACTAAAGCAGAATAAAAGCAAATTTTTATGGGTGCGTTTTTATGAAAATAGCGTCTAATACGTTAAATTTGCTATTTACCATGAT
>CAZQFZ010000015.1:23160-35870 GCA_964592635.1 uncultured Rhizobium sp. | reverse complement strand
TGGCACAATATCCACTTACTTGAGGATATCCCTCTAAACCAGCTATAGAAGCTATATTGATAATATGTGCTTCTCCCGATTTTTTCATCGATGGCAACGCCAATTTACTCGCATAAAACAAACCCGTTACATTGGTATTCATCATGGCATGCCATTGTTCTAAAGGTAAATCTTCGCAAAATCCAAAATAACCCAATCCCGCGTTATTGATTAATACGTCCACTTGCCCGTGCTTTTCCAATACCACGCTAAATGCCTTTTGCAAATCTTCAAAAATCTGGACATCAGCATGCAAACAGGTATAATTCTCATGCTCGGTGCTACAGCCACTTCTGCATAAACCATATACTATTGCCCCTTCCGACAATAACTGCTTAACACACTCCAAACCGATTCCCTTGTTCGCACCGGTAACTACTGCAATCTTGTTTTTTAATTCCATATTTTATTTTAAAGCATTATTCGTTTACATAAAAAGTGCAATGTGTATTTGTAATTGCTAAACACTCATACAATGTTACTTTGCCCACTCCGTTTCTATTTATTTTGAAAAAACAGCGGCTTCTGAAGTAATACCCGCTCCTTAATCAATAAAAATAAATTCTCCATCGACAATTCTGCCTCGTTCCAATTGAATTCAAACACTCCAAGCTCTGTTTTGTTTGGTTTGCTTTTCGAATGATTGTAGGTTTTGTCATAATAAACCAAAACGATTTCTATCCAACGCTTAAAGTCTTTGTTGTCTAATGCCTCTAATGCCGCATTGGCATGCTGACCTCCTAATTTTTTTCGGAGTATCTCCGTGCGCGATTTTAACAACTCAATATCAAAATGTGCATATTCTCGAATCAATCGCTGAGTCCGTTGTTCTAAACCAACCTCCAACCTTAGAACAGATGCCGATTCCATCTTATCCCATACTCCCTGTGGCATAAAGCAATTCCCTATACTCCGGCTTTCACTCTCAACAAATACGGGCTCATTTTCTGAAAAATTTAATAGTTCCCAAGCCAATAAATTCTCAAACGCCTCTGTACTCGGTTGTGGTGCTTGACCCAATGACCCATAAGCACTGCCCTTGTGGTTTGCCAAACCTTCTAAATCCAATACTTGTAATCCCTTTTGTTTTATAAAATGCAATATTTCCGTTTTGCCTGATCCCGTGTTTCCCGATAAAGAAACAAAACGAAACGGTCTATCAAACTGGTTCTGAACCCATTTACGATACGATTTATATCCCCCCTCAAGACGAAAAACAGGTCGTCCACTCCATTGCATCAACGTCGATGAAATTCCACTTCGCAATCCTCCCCTCCAACAATAAAACAACAACGGTTTTTGAGTTTCCTCCGACAGCAATAAATAACGTTCATATAAACGATGCATCTTAGGTCCAATCAATTGTAAACCCAAATGAACCGCCTCTTCACGACCCTTATTCTTGTAATGGGTGCCTATTTTTTGACGTTCAATATTATCCAACAAGGGTATATTTACCGCTCCAGGCAAATGACCTTTTTCAAATTCGCGCTCACTGCGAGCATCTACAAGTGTATAATTTTCTAATTCACTGATGAATCGGTCAATATGAATTGTCCTAAGGGACATATTAACCAACTATTTCCAAAACAGAACGATAAGCTATTACTTTTTCTCCATAGCGTTCCCAAGTTTTAGCCATTAATCCTGGTCCAAATACAGCACGATAATGCTCCAATATTTTTTCAGATTCGCACAGGTATTGTATAGCGTAATTGACACCTTGATCGTCGTTATCTTGATTCAAAAGTCGGAGTATTTTGTATTCTACAAAACATCCGGTTGCCATAACTTCTGGAATATGAACGTTTTTCATCCATTCCAACCATTCTTCTGCCATGGGCTTTTCTATATTGCAAGTAACGTTATATAATATCATATTTTTGATTCAAACTTGAATGTTCCATGGTTCACTCTCAATCAACGGTCAAAAAGCTTTGCAATCAAACAAAGCTTATCCGATTGGGCTTAGGCGGATTTTGTATTGCTCCATGATCAAATTAGCCAACAACTTTTTACTCGCTGTTTCTGCTGTTTCATGGGCTGCCGATTCGCTGTCAGCTTCGATTTCCATGGTGATAAATCTACCTACGCATACTTCGATTACATTGTTCAAACCAATGGAAGGCATGCTGTGGGTAACGGCTTTACCTTGTGGATCCAATAATCCTTTTTTCGGTAAAATTTCGATTTCAGCTAAGAATTTCACACCACAAAAATACTCTAAATTAGCCGTTTGAACGTAAATTAGCGAAAATTTATGATGAGAATGAGAGGTTTTTATTTTTGGGGGATGTTAATCGCGTTTTCTTTCGCATGTCAGAACAACAAAACTACCCCAGCCAACAATCCGACCGATACTGCGAATACCCCAGATACTTCCACCGCTATCGTTACTGGACATGTGGAGGCGTCGTCTAATTTTGTAATGAAGGAGGTGGATAAAAAAGAACTTCTCGTACTGGGTAAGTTCTACGAAACCACTCCAAATTCGGCAAGAACCTTGTTCATCGGTACCGCCAATGCACTAACAGAATTCATAGAAAAAAATCAATTAATCATGCAAGGTTCCATTCTAACTATCTATTCAGAAATCCCATCCCCCGAAAAAAAACAAAGAATTTTTGTGGGAATTCCCGTTAATAGAAAACTAAAATCCTCCAATTGGGAATATCTGACCATTCCTGCCGGACGATTTCATAAAGCAACAACCAATGCTGAAATTGGTGCCACACTTCCCCTTTGGAATACGGTAACCCAAAATCTTACAAAAGCCGGTTATACCATCAAAATGCCTATTTATGAATACCCATCGGATGGACGAAATTTTGAAATGACCACCACCGTATCTCAAGTCAATCTATTGCTTCCCGTTGCCAAGCAGTAGAAATT
The DNA here is from genome assembly GCA_964592635.1 of uncultured Rhizobium sp. Lineage (GTDB taxonomy): Bacteria > Bacteroidota > Bacteroidia > NS11-12g > UBA955 > VMCP01. The sequence goes on along the minus strand of CAZQFZ010000015.1, from coordinate 32,939 downwards.
AGAAAATAACACAATCTTCCTCACATTATGATTGTACCCCCTTATTTACAGCCCGGTAATAAAATTGCTGTCATCGCTCCAGCTCGATTTATGGATTTGAATCAAATAAAGGAGTTTGAAAAATGGGCCAACAACCATCATTGGGAAGTGCTTGTTTCTCCCAATTTGGGCAAGCGATTCCATCAATTTGGAGGCACCGAATCGCAACGATTAGACGACATTAATTGGGCTTTAGAAAACCCGGATATCAAAGCCGTATTTTCTGCTCGCGGTGGATATGGAACCTTGCGGATTTTAAAGGAATTAAAAATGTTAGATTTTACCGCTCAACCCAAATGGTGGGTGGGGTTTTCCGATATTACCGTCCTTCATGCTGTTTTATCTCAACAAGGTATCGCCAGCATACACGGACCTATGGTGATGCAGTTTGATCAACATAATCAGTTTTTGGAAGTAAACCAGAACAGTTTGGCGCTTTCACTTACTGGTAAAGCTCAATTCCTTTGCATCCTTCCTAATTCACGTTGTTTCAATCCTGAAGAGATTGCAGCTGATATTCAAATCCCTGTAGCTAATATTCAACCCCCTGCAGCCGATATTCAAACTCCTGCAGCTGATATTCAACCCCCTGCAGCCGATAATCAAACTCTAGTAGCTAATAACCAAACCCCTGCAGCGGATATTCAACCCCCCTTTGAAGGAATTCTGTGGGGTGGAAATCTATCCCTAATTTATGGTTTAGCGGCCGCTAAACAATTGCCCGATTTGACCAACAAAGTACTGTTTATTGAGGATGTTGATGAATACTTGTACCATATCGATCGAATGTTAAGGGCACTCGAAATAGCTGGAATATTCAAAGGTATCGCTGGCTTAATCGTTGGCTCAATGACCGATATGAAAGACCATCAAATTCCTTTTGGTTGGAATGTTACGCAAATTATACATGAAGTGCTTAAAGATTATACCTTCCCAATCGTTTTTGGACTTGAATCCGGTCACGACCAAAAGAATTTTTCTTTAAAATTGGGTATGAGTATTAAATTTGACGGGAAAACCATATCTCAATTTTGATTTCGAGTAAAACTTATATCGCACTTACGAAATTTGCTATCGTTGGCGGATTGTCGTTTTTGGTGGATTTTTCTGTGTACTATTCCAGCAGCCAATTCCTACCCACATTCATCGCTAAAAGCCTGGCCATCGTTCTAGCAACCATGGTGAATTATCAGCTGAATAAACGCTGGACATGGAAACAAAATGATAAAAGTAGAAAACGCTTTGCTAAATATTTGTTACTCTACTTGTTGAGTGGATTAACAAACGTTTCAAGCAACGAACTATTACTGAATTGGATTCCAGATTATGAATTTACCATAAATCTTTGGGATGCTCACGGCCTCTTGCCTGTTGAATCAATCAACAATCTCCCTAGCCACGGTCTTGACATGAAGAATTTGATATACATGTCCATTCCCGTGAAATTCGACAAACTCATTGCTGTTCTAGGCGCAACAGGTTTGGGTATGATTATGAACTTTTTGGGTCAAAAATTGTGGGTCTTTGCCGAAAAACGGAAGTAATTGTTCCGAACCCGTTCGCAATGTCTTAACTTTGTTGCTTTAGTGAATTGTTTAAATTTTAATTAACCTTATAAAATCGTTGAGTTATGGCTTGTTCATCATGTGGAACAAAATCCGGTGGAAGTTGCTCACCTTCTGGGTGTAAAAGCAATGGAAATTGTGGAACAGGCGGCTGCAACGCGCTGAATGTTTACGATTGGTTCAAAGATATGGAACTACCCGAAGGGTTTAAACCCTTCGATATTGTGGAAGTGCGTTTTAAAGGAAGTCGCAAAGAATTTTTTAGAAATACCCATGGAATCGACCTATTTACAGGCGATTATGTGGTTGTAGATAGCAGTGTGGGTTTTGATATAGGTACCGTTTCGGCAACCGGTGAAATTGTTCGCCTGCAGTTGAAAAAGTACCGAGTGCGCGAAGATTCAGAAGAACTTCCCAGCATCCAACGCGTAGCTACAGAAAAAGACATGGAGAAGTATCATCAGTGTAAAGAACGCGAAGATGATCTTCTTGAACGTGCTAGAACCATCGCTTTTGGTTTGAATTTAGCCATGAAAATTTCGGACATTGAACTTCAAGGCGACGGGAGAAAAGTGATTTTCTTCTACACAGCAGAATCTCGTGTTGATTTTCGTGAATTGATTAAAAAATATGCCGAAGAGTTCCGAGTAAAAATCGAAATGCGTCATATCAGCTACCGCGAAGAAGCTTCCCGCTTAGGAGGGATAGGAGTGTGCGGTAGAGAACTGTGTTGCTCTACTTGGTTAACCGATTACAAACAAGTGAATACCGGTGCAGCACGTGTTCAAAATCTATCAATCAACATGGAAAAATTGGCCGGTCAATGCGGTCGTTTGAAATGTTGTTTGAACTTTGAACTCGATATGTACATGGAAGCGGTTGAAGCATTCCCCAAAGCTAAAATTGTAAAATTAGATACCGTTTCTGGTGTGGCTTTCGCTCGCAAAACAGATATCCTGAAGAAATTAATTTGGTTTTCCTACGACGATAGCCAAACTTGGTTGCCTTTGCCCGTAGATAAAGTGAATGAACTCATGGAGCAAAATAAGGAAGGTAAGCAAGTAGCCAATCTAACAGATTTAGCTCCCGCAAATGCCATCCTTGAAAAAGTAGTACAAGATCAAAATAATGACTTCATCGATAATTCTGAGTTACTAAGAGATGATGAGTTCAAAGATTTAGGACGTGGCAATTCCCGCGGAAATAACCGCAATTCTCAGAATCGTGGCCAAAATAATTCAGGTGGGCAAAATCGTGGAAATCATTCAGGTAATTCACAAAATCGCAATCGGAATCCCCGAAATGATCGTCCAGATCGTCCTGCTGCTGACCGTCCAGATCGAACAAATGATCGAAATCCTCGCTCTTCTGAGCGTACAGATAGTACAAACGAACGCAACGATCGAGGTCCACGCAATGACCGCAGTAATCAACGCTCTAGAAATTTCGAACCCCGAAATAAAGAAGCCAATTCCAGTAGCCCAAGTCCCGAAAACAAAGAAACTGGGGCAAATACAGGAAATACAGAACAAGTAAATCGTTCAAATCAACCCAATAACCGCAGAAATAATAACCGTAGATTCGATAAAAATCGACGTGGAAGTAATCCCAACAACGACCAACAAAAAGGGCCAAACAATGCTGCTGGCCCCCAAAATGAATCGTGATTTTTTCCTAAAATCTAATGCATTATCTGCCTCGTCTTTCACGACGCTGCTTCCCCTTTTCGCGTTTCTCTTCCATTATTTTTTTGGCTTTTTCCAGTTGTTGAGGAGTTAAAATCGCAGTTAACGCCACTTTGTGTTGTTCGCGATTCTGCATGCGTGCTTCTTTATTGCTTCGCTGCAACTCTTGGTTTTTTGTAACAAATTCTAAATTAGCCTGACGCACTTTTGTTTCTTGTTCCGCAGTTAAATTTAATTCCGTTTTCATCTTCGCGGTGATTTTGTCCGCTTTTTCCTGGGGAGTTAAATTGGGTTTCGAATTTCCGCTAGTTGAACTTTGGGCTGTTGCTAATCCTGCAATGATTAGACTCAATGATAAAAGAATTGATTTCATAAATTGTATTTGTTTTTGGTGAATAGACATCATGAAATGACGCAAGTTTAATATCCCCCAAAAACAAACGACCAAATCCTTGTAAAAGCCGATTAACGACTTAAATACATGCTCTTCATCTTGTAAAGATCGCGAAAGGCAGGTTCTTTTAAGTCTTTGATAAACACAATGGCTTCGCCAGTTGATTTCATTTCGGGACCTAATTCACGATTTACATTCGGAAATTTATCGAAGCTGAATACAGGTTGCTTGATGGCCCAACCAGTCGGACGGTCCTTGAAAGTGAAATCTTTCAATTTATTTACCCCCAACATCACTTTCATAGCAATGTTTACATACGGAATATCGTAAGCTTTACAGATAAAAGGTACGGTTCTCGAAGCACGGGGATTCGCTTCAATTACATAAACATCTTCATTCTTAATGGCAAATTGGATATTCAATAATCCCTTAACATTTAAAGCACGCGCAATTTTTGAGGTATATTCTTCAATTTGAGATATGACTCTTTCACTTAAATTAAATGGTGGCAATACCGCTGAAGAATCACCGCTGTGAATACCAGCAGGTTCGATATGCTCCATGATTCCAATGATATGTACATCATCACCGTCGCAAATGCAATCCGATTCAGCTTCTTCTGCGCGATCCAAGAAATGGTCAATTAACACTCTATTTCCTGGTAAATCACCCAATAATTTTACAACCGCTGTTTCCAAATCTTCATCGTTGATTACGATAACCATGCCTTGCCCGCCTAAAACGTAGCTCGGTCTTACCAAAACAGGGTAACCAACTTGATTCGCAATCGTAATCGCTTCATCAGCATTTAAAGCAACCCCGTATTTAGGATAAGGTATGTTTAATTCAGCCAATAAATCACTGAATCTACCGCGGTCTTCCGCAATGTCCATGTCATTGAAATCTGTGCCAATGATCTTAATTCCTTTTTCATGAAGCTTTTCAGCTAATTTCAATGCGGTTTGTCCACCTAACTGAACCACAACACCCTCTGGCTTTTCGTATTCAATGAGCTCAATTAAATGCTCCCAGTAAACAGGTTCAAAGTACAACTTATCGGCCATGTCAAAGTCTGTACTAACGGTTTCAGGATTGCAATTCACCATGATAGCTTCAAAACCCGATTCTCGTGCGGCTAATATACCATGAACACAGCTGTAATCAAATTCAATACCTTGACCAATTCTATTGGGTCCACTGCCCAAAACAATGATTTTCTTTTTATCCGAAATCTGGGATTCGTTTTCCTGTTCGAAAGTGGAATAATAATAGTTTGTAGGACTGGGGAATTCGGCGCTGCATGTATCCACCATTTTGTATTTACGGGTAATGCCAACTTCTTTCCGTTTGTTGTAAACCTGTTCCGCTGTTGTATTTCCACCCATCAGCCAAGCAATTTGCTCATCAGAAAACCCTTTTTCTTTAGACGACTTCAATAAAATCTCAGGAATATTATCAACGTTATACCTGCGAATTTCAGTTTCAACTTTCACTATCTCGTTGATTTGCTCTAAAAACCATCGATCAATTCGCGTAATCTTTTGAATCGATGTAATCGGAACCCCCAATGCAATGGCATCGTGAATTTGGAACAATCGATTCCAAGATGCATGTTCTAAGCCTTCGATTAACTCCTCTAAGTTGCGACTTCCTTTTCCATCTGCACCTAAACCGTGACGTCCGATTTCCAAACTTTGACACGCTTTTTGGAGGGCTTCCTGAAAACTACGTCCAATGGCCATTACTTCCCCAACACTCTTCATTTGAAGTCCAAGAGTTTTGTCAGATCCTGGGAATTTATCGAAGTTCCAACGGGGCACTTTTACAATTACATAGTCTATTGCAGGTTCAAAAAATGCACTGGTGGTCTTTGTAACTGGGTTTTTAAGCTCATCCAAATAATACCCAATTGCTAATTTTGCAGCAATTTTGGCTATAGGATATCCCGTTGCTTTTGAAGCCAAAGCAGAGCTTCTGCTTACTCGCGGATTGATTTCAATAGCAATGATCTCCTCATCTTCTGGGTTTACAGAGAATTGGACGTTACAACCTCCAGCAAAAACACCCATCGAACGCATCATTTTGAATGCCATATCACGCATTCTCTGAAAAGTAGTATCGCTCAATGTCATAGCAGGAGCAACAGTGATACTATCTCCTGTGTGAATTCCCATAGGATCAAAGTTCTCAATGGTACATATTACAGCTATATCGTCTTTTCCATCACGCAACAATTCCAATTCGTATTCTTTCCATCCCAATACTGCTTTTTCTACCAATACTTCGTGTACCGGACTAGCTTCTAAACCACGAATCAAGGCCTTATCAAAATCCTCTTTTTTGTGTACGAAACTGCCTCCCGTTCCACCTAAAGTGTAACTTGGACGAATTACCAATGGAAATCCAATTCTTTGGGCAATTTCTTTGCCCTCTAAGTAACTATTTGCAACTTGTGATGGTGCTACACCTACACCCAATTCCACCATCAATTGACGGAATTTCTCGCGGTCTTCCATCTTGTCGATGGCTTCAATGTTTACTCCAATGATACGGCAATTGTATTTTTCCCAAATTCCCAACTCTTCCACTTCCTTTGCTAAGTTCAATGCCGTTTGACCACCCATGGTTGGCAATACTGCATCGATGTCTTGTTCTTGAAGAATTTGCTCAATGCTTTGGGGATTTAATGGCAATAAATACACATGGTCGGCATTGATTTTGTCGGTCATAATAGTTGCCGGATTGCTATTTATAAGGGAAACTTTAATTCCTTCCTCACGTAAGCTTCGTGCAGCTTGAGAGCCAGAGTAGTCAAATTCGCATGCTTGACCAATTACAATCGGACCACTTCCGATGATTAGAACGTGTTTTATACTTAGATCCTTTGGCATATCCAAAAATTAGGCAAAGTTAGAGTACTTGGTTTAAAAACCATCAAAATTGTTGAAAACTCACTAGAATAACTTGCTTATTTCAAAAACAAATAACTCAAGTACATCAAAAAGAACAATACCCAGTATATCTTATAAAAAGTTTTTAATGAATCATTTGAATTCAGTTTTACTCTAATTGCAGCAACTGAAAAAACAATAATTCCCAAAACTTGTGAAAGGTAGAAAGAGTTCCAATCATTCAATAAATCCAAGCTATTTTTACCTTCGCCAACATCCATTTTGTTGCTCATATATACAAGCACAAATAGAAATCCCCCGAAAACTAATAAAAATCCCATCACAAAAGCCGTCTTCTTCGATTGTTTTACCGCCAAAGTCTGTATTCCAAATTCTTGATCTCCTTCCGTGTCGGGAAGATCTTTAAACCATGCAATTCCAACACTGAAAAGTGTAATAAATACCGTTAAAGGTAACAACCAATGATACAATTCGTATTCAAATACGGATGACTGCGACGTTTCTATGAAGAACCAGCCGATACCCAAATTAACCAACGGCCCACGAACCAATGCAATTGCTGTTGCTGCCCATATATGGAATCGCTTGAATCGAATGGGTGGTACTGAGTAAGCCGTGCCTAACAATGAAATTGAAACCAATAATGCAGCATAATACACCCCATCAACGCCCCAAATCCAACTCAATATAAGCAATACCAACAAACACAGTATCAAATTAGCATAAACTACCCGTTTTCCAATGGAAACACTCCATTCTCCTGAGGCAATAGGCAATTTCGGCTTATTGATCTTATCGATTTCGATATCGTAAATTTGATTTAATCCCGTGATATATACGTTACAAAATAGAGCCGATAATAAAACCAAACAATAGGTGGAAAGCGAGGAATTACCAGACAAAATAAATAAAACAGATACGCTTAAAAAGGAACCAATTACGGTATGCGGGCGGGTGAATTTCCAAAGTGTTTTCAATATGATTCAAATAAAAATGAACGAATATAGAGTACATTTGTTTGTATTCCCACTATGCTGCTCTTCCGTGCGATAATCGATTTTTGGCCTTTTATTGCAATAATTGCAGGTGTTACAGGGGGTTCCGTCGTTTTAACATACAAATTTCCCGAAAAGAAATTTCAAATTCGAAAATGGCTTCACATTTTAGCAGTCGGATTAACCGCCTTTGCAGTCCAATTGTTGAGCACCATTATTCCTGATCTCATCTCAGAACAACAAACCTTCCGAGCTCTAGTTTTGTTCGATGAATTTTTAATCTTAATACTCAATTTTACTTGTATTCTCTGGTTAGCCGTTTTTTGCGGTTTTTTTAAAATCAACGGCAGAAAAAGTTGGGGGATTGCTTGGTTTCCTTTTGCCTTGTTTGTAATCCTTTATTTCATCCGGTTCATGTTCAATATTGAAAAATTGGGTACCGGACTGTATTTCACGGCTATCGCGTTTTATATTTTAGCATTCGCCGATGGGTTCGCAGCACTTTTCGGCTATAAAGTGAATCCCAATAGAAAAACACCACTCGGGTCAAGTATATTTCTTCTTATCTCTTTCTTGATTCTAATTGCTTCATTCAAATTCCTATCGCCGGTAGTTTCAGCTTTCCCTTTTTGGGGCAACCCTCAGTTTATTGTCCTTTTTTCATTTTTTGGCGCTTTGATGCTTACCGCGTTGGAATATCAATCGAAAAATGGAATCGACAATCTGAACGTGCCGGTGGCAGCAGCAATTTATTTGTTTTCATTCTCCGCATCGCCATTTTGGTTAACTATTGTCCAATTCCATTCAATTTATTTTTGGGGAGTTTTCTTTTCTGTTATTTCGCTAATTGTTCTGGTTTATCGAGCTAAATGGCTCACTGAATCTGGAATCGTGATGGCCTTAATTTTGGCCTATGTATTGTTTCTCGCGCAGTTAAGCATCTTGCCCGTTTTGATTTTCTTCATTTTAGGTACTTTGTCTGGAAAACTACCTGTAAAAAATTACTCAAAATCCATCCTATCCGTTCGCATCTCGGCAGACAATAAACATGGAAAACCCCGTGATGCAACTCAAGTTCTTGCTAACGGAGGTGTCCCTCTTTTAATAGGATTTTTGCTCATCTTGAATCAACACAGTTATTTATCTCCAAATATTCAAGATTTGTTTCAAGGAGCTGTTCCTTCTAATTTTTGGAATCGTTTAAATTGGGCTTATTGGGCAGTGATGTCGGCCGCCTTATCCGATACTTTTTCGAGTGAATTGGGAATGCGCTTTGGCAAATCACCCTTCGATATCATGGGATTCCGCAAACTACAAGCAGGCGCTTCCGGTGGCGTGACATGGGCAGGTGTTCTGTTTGGACTATTGGGATCAGTTATAATGGCTTGTTTTTTTATTTTTATTTTTTCGGGGGATGTAAATTCAGAACGTCTGTTTAAAGTCTTTTCGATAATTATATTGGCGGGTGTATTCGGTACACTATTCGACTCAGTTTTGGGAAGTTTATTCCAGCGAAAAGTGAAGAATAGCATTGGAATTTTCGTTGATGATCCATCTGAAAATTACTCACTTCAATTCTGGTCGAATGATGCAGTGAATTTAGTATCCTTGATCGTAGTTGGAATTATTGCATTCATTATAACATGATACATAAAATAGATGCATAAAATGGTGCTGCTTCAGTCGGCACTTACGTTGAAAATGAATGCGTCATTCAAACCTCATTTAAATCAAAAGAGTAACTAAATTTAGTTATTTACTGCATAGTTTTTGCGCAATTAAAATAAACTTTATTTATGTTTACATAATATTGATTGAGGGGAACGGTTGAAAAAATTGTCCTCTAAAATTGACACTACTAAAGCTGTAGTTTACTTTTAAGAAACAATGTAGAACTTTGGTGCCGAAGTTGTTTTGTAAAGAAAATGGCGTAATGGTTGTAATTTGATACGAATGAAAAAATGTAAAAAACGAAAATCGTTGCGTTTAAAAATAAACTAAGTTGTACAAAATCAAATCATTAAAAAACAATTGAACCATTGAAAAAGAGTATTATGAAAGTAAAAAATACGAATTATTTAAAGTTTCTAATATCAAGGATAAATCCTGTTGATTTTCCCCATCGGATATGGAAATCGACTATTTTGGCGGTATTCGCTTTGTTCACATTTTCCAATTTATGGGGGCAA
>CAZQFZ010000015.1:0-23060 GCA_964592635.1 uncultured Rhizobium sp. | reverse complement strand
ATCGACTATTTTGGCGGTATTCGCTTTGTTCACATTTTCCAATTTATGGGGGCAATTGAATGTCACAACACAAAGTGTTAGTTGTAAAGGAGATTCAAATGGTGTTATTAATGTGACATGGAGTTATGTAAATGTGGATTCGATACAAATTATAAATTCATCAGGTGATACTTTACAGAAAAGTGATATTTCACTGGTTACAAGTTACAACTTTACTAATCTTAAAGAAGATACATACGAAGTACAACTAATTGATTTTGGTACTCAAGTATATAAGTCTAATGCAAACGTAACTTCACCAGCCAAGTTAGTTTTAAACGTGAACCTGAGTAATTCAATCTGTAATGGTTTTGGAATAGCTCAATTAACAAGGTCAGGAGGAAATTCAGGTTTTCAATATGATTTTGGAAATACAGGAACCTTCAACACCACAACGTTGTACACCAATTTGTGGAATGCTACTTACACAGTTGTTGTGAAAGATAATAAGGGATGCACAGATACAAACAAATTTGTAGTCAAAAATACCGATAACGTTCCTCCTGTTGCTAAAGGAAAGAAAAATTACAACATTTCCTTAAGTGCTTTAGGTACAGCATCCCTAACAGCTTCTAATATTGATTCTTCAAGCACAGATAATTGTGCCTTAAAATCACTTTCAATAGATAAAACCAATTTTAGTTGTTCTGATACCGGTTTTCAGAAAATTATATTAACCGCAACCGATTCAACCGATAATACCGATACCGTACACATATATGTACATGTAAAAGATGTAACCAAGCCAACAGCTAATCCCAAATGGCTTTCTAAAGTTTATGTTGGTGGTACAGGTTCTGTTACATTTACCGGCGTTGATGCTGATTCCGCTTCATTCGACCAATGCGGAATTGCAAAAATTACCGTTTGGAGAAACGCGTTCTCTTGCGCCGATGCAGGCGATACCTTCAAAGGAAATTTTGAAGTAAGAGATATCGCAGGGAATATATCCTCCAAAACCATTGCTGTGGCCGTGTTTGATACAATTGCCCCAACTTTAACCGTTAAAAATTATACCGCATACCTTAATGCCCTCGGAAAAGATACCATTCATTTTGATAGTGTTTTTGTTTCTTTAACCGACAATTGCTCGCCTGATACTGCCTATTTTGATGGAGTTAACGATACCAAAATTCCCATTGATTGTTCTTACATCGGTACCAATACAGCTAAAATCTGGGGTAAAGACAAAAGTGGTAACCTTACCTATAAAATTGTAAATATTATTGTTAAGGATACTTTAGAACCAGATTCGCTTAATGTTAAAGACCAATTTGTTTACCTAGATTCAAATGGTACCTTTAAACTGTCGAAAGATAGCGTTGTTCGCTACGCTTCCGATCCCTGCTATATCAAAGACACTACCATGAAAACCAACTTTGATTGTAGCGACATAGGAATAAATACCGTTAAAGTTGCTATTTCAGACGTTTCAGGTAATGAGCTTTCTAAAAACATCAAAGTAGTTGTAATTGATTCCATTATTCCAAGTATCAACATGCTGCCGGTTGACACCCTCTTCCTCGATACCTCTGGATCGGCTTCTACTTCTTGGAATAAATTATTCATTTCAGCTTATGAAAATTGCCAAATTGAATCCTTAACTCTCTCCGATTCTATTTTTGAATGTGGGGATGTTGGAACGTTCAATATTATTGCTTCCATTCAAGATAAATCCGGTAATATCGGTTACGATACCATTTCTGTAACAGTTAGAGATACCATTGTTCCTTGGAGAATAGAATTGATGCCAATGCAAGATGTATATCTCGATGAAAATGGAACATTCGATTTAAAAACCATCAAACCCGTTTTACAAGCACTGGATAATTGCATTAAAGATACTGTTTTCTCAAAAACTATTTTTACCTGTTCTGATTTAGACACTAATTGGGTCTATGTTTCAATCCGAGATTTTGCCGGAAATATGGTTACAGATTCCATGAGAATTGTGGTTCATGATACCATTTCACCCATGGCAATAGCTTCGCCTGATACCATCTATTTAAGCGCATCAGCCCCAACATCAGCTTCTATCACCGCAGCTCAAATTGGTGCGAAAAGCTACGACAACTGTTCCATAAATTCTATGTCAATCGATGTTTCTAACTTTGATTGTACTGATGCAGGTAAACGACGTAGAGTTATTTTAACCATTGTTGATAATAAAGGAAACATCAGTAAAGATACTACAGAAGTACTCGTACTTGATACTGTAAAACCTGTGCTCAAAATGTTTAATCCAACAATTCAACTGGATGCAAATGGTAAAGCTAAAATAACAATAAACCAAATAGATGCTGGAACAGAAGACAATTGTACCATCCTCAAAAGAGAACTCAGTGATACACTTTTTGATTGCTCTAAATTAGGCACAAATGTTGTAACATTTAAAGTTACCGACGTCAATGGAAATGTTGCTACTTCAACCTTTAATGTCACTGTTCAAGATAATATTGATCCTGAATTAACCGTAAAAAACACAACCATTCTGATCGATACTTCCGGGTTTGCCAAATTAACAACATCCATGGTAGTGATTACTGCTACCGATAACTGTGGAACGGATACCATCCTTCTGAGTAAAGACCAATTTGATTTATCCAATTTGGGTAACAACAATGTGAACGTCACCGTAAAAGATAAAAACGGTAATTCAACCACCAAACCAGTTGTGGTTACCGTAATTATCGGTGATTCCGATAACGATAGCATTCCCGATTACGTTGAGAAAAATTTTGATACCGATGGCGATGGCATCTTGGATTATTTAGATGTTGATACCGATAACGACGGTATTGCAGATGCTACTGAAAACAAAAATAAACACGCCTTAGTCGATACCGATGCCGATGGTATTCCAGATTATAAAGACCTCGATTCTGATAACGACGGTATCAACGATGTTATTGAAGCAGATGTTGCCGACCTCAACAATGATGGTTTGAAAGATAATGCCACCGACCTCGTTCTCAATCCAAACGATGAAGATGCAGATGGAGAAGCCGATTTTAGAGACCTAGATTCCGACAACGATCTTCTTTTGGATATTTACGAAAGCAGTCAAGGACATATTGATCTAAACAATGATGGTCGAGTTGACGGTAATGATGCAGACTCCGACGGTATCATTGATCAAGCCGATGGCTTGAATGGTTTTGGTGATGCTGGCGATAAATTACCAGCTGACACCGATGCGGATAAAAAAGGCGATTGGAGAGATACCGATTCTGATGGCGATGGCATTTCCGATAAAATTGAAACCTTTGCCGATAAAGACAACGATGGTAAACCCAATTTTAGAGACCTCGACTCTGATGGTGATAAAATTCCTGATTCCTATGAAGCCGGTAGTAATGCTTCTGCTCCGTTAGATACCGATGGCGATGGTGATTTCGACTTCTTAGACACCGATTCTGATAACGATAAAATTCCGGATTCTTATGAAGCTGGAAACGATCCGAATAATCCCAGAAACTCCGACTCAGACGCACTTGAAGATTATCGCGACACCGATTCCGATAACGATAAAATTCCGGATTCTTACGAAGCAGGAAATAATGCCAACAACCCGCTCGATACCGATGCAGATGGTAATGAAGATTATCGCGATACTGATGCCGATAACGACAATATCTTAGATGAAATTGAAGCTGGTGCAGACCCCAACAATCCTGTAGATACAGATAACGACGGTACAGATGACTTCCGAGATTTGGATTCCGACGACGATGGAATTCAAGATAAAACAGAAGGTAGTATCGATACTGATGGGGATGGAATTGCCAATTTCCGCGACACCGATTCTGACAATGATGAAATTGATGATTCCGATGAAGGAACCAAAGACCTAAATAATAACGGAATTCCTGATTACATTGACGCAGATGTGTTTATTCCAGAAGGATTCTCTCCGAATAATGATGGTGATAACGATGTGTTTTATATCAAGGGTCTTAAAGTTTTCAAGAATGCAGAATTAATCATTTTGAATCGAAATGGCCAAGTAGTATATAATTCAGGCAACGGTTACAAGAATAATTGGAATGGAGAACAGACTTCAAACTTCCCAAGTTTAGGTGGTAAAGAATTACCCGAAGGTCTCTATTTCTATGTGTTCAAATACAACGGCTTAAACAAAGAACCCATTACCGGTAATGTGTATATCAAACGTTAATAACTGATTTTTATGATAATGAAAAATTTAAATGTATATAGAGCTCTTTTGGGGATGATAACACTAGCGTCATCCACTCTTTTTGCTCAACAAGAACAAATGTACTCGCATTACGATTACAATTCGTTCGCAATAAATCCGGCTTACGCAGGTTCCAAAAGAACCTTAGTTGCCAATAGCTTGGCCCGTACTCAATGGAATTCATTGCCAGGTGCCCCAAGATATTATAATCTTGGGTTACATTCTCCTTTAGTGGGTGATTTTGCCGGGGGATTGAATATCCAAACAGGTTCCATCGGGAAATTCAAGGTGGCTAGTCCGTTCACTGAAACACAAATTGCAGTTACCGGTGCCTACAATAAACAAATTGCAGATAACGTGCGTGTAGCTGTTGGTTTAAGACTCGGAGTGTTTAACTATGTTGCCAATCTTTCTCAATTGCAAATCGATAAACCTGGCGATCAAGTTTTTCAAGGAAATGATTACAATCTGAATACGCCTCTCATTGGTTTCGGTGCATATGTGTACGGTGATAACTATTTTGTGGGTGCTTCTGCTCCTAGAATGGTCTTTATTCCTGCCGACCAACGTAACAATGTGAATGTAGAATATGCTGCTATTACCCAATATTATGTTTCTGCTGGTTATGTAATTACTGCCAACAAAGACATAAAATTGAAACCAACCACCCAAATAAAAATAGCCAACGGAGTTCCTATTCAAGCTGATTTTAATCTACACGCTATTTATCTTGATGATTATTCAATAGGTGCATTTTATAGAACCGGTGGCGAAGGCGGTATAATGGCTATGGCTACCATTAATTCCAATTTTTCTATTGTGTATTCTTTCGACACACAATTTGCACCCTTGAATCAATATGTTCGTAATTCCCATGAATTCGGAATTCAATACATGATTCCTTATGTTCCAAATAGTAGAGTAAGAGCGCCTAGATACTTCTAATACAGTAATTATGAAAAAATTGAATCCATTGAATACACGGTCGATTTTACTCCTTGCAGCTTTTCTTTGTTTGTTCAATTCTGCCTTTGCACAAAAAAGATTGGTTAGACAAATTAAACAAGAGCGATTTCACCAAATTGTTGATTACAACCAAAGAAAAACAGTTGCTCTGAATAAAAGCTTTGCTCACCAACGTGCATTGGCTTACTCTTATGCGCAAATGGCAATGCCAGATAAAGCCTACGATGCCTATTTTGAACTCCTCGAAAAATATCCAGATTCAATTCAAGATGTTGACCGACTCCAGTTCGCATTGGTAGCTCGACAAATGGAGTTCTACGGACTTTCAGATAGCATAATGCTTTATGTAAAATCCAAATCTTTTTCTAGCGCCTCACTATTTGAAGAGCTAAACCAAGACTTTTATAACGCCAATAAAGAAAAGCGTTCAGATTATTGGGATGAAATGAATCTTCAAGAGAATTTCGTTATTAAGAAAATCCCCCAAAGCACAAGCCAAAGCGAATATGCACTCGTGCCAGATGGAAAGGGTAAAGCCTATTTTTCACAACAAAAAGATGCGCGACTTTGGAAAAAAATTACAGGAATACAAGGAAAAACATATCATCAAATCATACTTGCTCGCTATTCCGATAGTAGTATAATTTTCCCAGAAGTGTTGAAATTTAACAAATCCAGAACCAATCAACACGTAAGTTGTGTTGATAAAGTCAATGGCTGGATCTATGTTACTAGAAATGTCAGAACTACGAACACTAAAAATGAAAAAGTTTTAGAAATTGTAGCCCTAAGAAGAGATAGAAAAGACAAAAGAAAATGGATCGAATTGCCATTTCAGCTAAATAATCCTAATTTTTCCGTGGCGGATTTAGTCATCCACCCCGATGGCTCCAAAGTGGTTTTCACTTCCGATATGCCAGGTGGCTTTGGTAAGTCCGATTTGTACGAGGCCGTTATTCTTGAAAATAATGAAAATGGTTTGAAAATTGGTGAACCTATCAATATGGGGCCAGCGGTTAATACGGCACTGAGAGATAATTTTCCAAGATTCTCAGATTCTGGTGATTTTTACTTCTCTTCCGAAGGTCATCTAGGATTCGGTGGATTAGATATTTACACCATCGATCGCAATACCAAAGAAATTCGCAATTTAGGAAAACCAATTAACTCTCGTTTTGATGATTATTCACCTCAATTTCATGAAAAATGGGGAACCATTTCTTCCAATCGTTCTGGAGGAGGAAATAACGATGATTTGTACTTCTTACGTTGGTTTGAAGACACTAAGTATCTAAAAGAACCTACATCTGATGGGGTAATTGTTCAAGTAATCGATGAAGCTACTGGTATAACAATGCCAAATGTTGACATTGCAGTCGATAATCTTGATGATCTTGACAATGCAATTTCGGCTAAAACCGATTCCACAGGTAGATACTTCTACACAGGTATCGCAAAATCAGCTAAGCTACAAGCAACTACGCATCCCTGTGGTTATAAATATGGAACTTCCCAAGAATATTCTGTAAATGCCGATGGAAAAAAAGTGGTTACAATTTCAGTGCAAAAGTTTAAAGAAGGTGAAGATTTAGGCGTGCTTTTTGATGTAAAACCTATTTTTTATAAATCCAATAGTTACGAACTTACCCACGAATCTACTGAAGAATTAGATAGAGTAGTTATTGTACTTAAAGACAATCCCGGCTTAATGATCGAACTAGGCGCTCACACAGATTCTAAAGGGTCTGATGAATTCAATCAACAATTGTCTGAATTTAGAGCAAAGTCGGTTTATAATTATCTCATTTCAAAGAACATTGCTCCTGAACGCCTAAAGTTCAAAGGCTATGGCGAGTCTAAAATTCTCAATCGCTGTTTGAATGATGTAGAATGTTCCGATGAAGAACACCAACTAAATCGAAGAACAGAATACATCATCTATGGCGTTTTACCTTGCGAGGATATCAATACTATTGACAATAGATCATTGGCTTCGAACAAGTCCAAATCACGTAAAAAAGGAGCCCCTAAGTTATCCAACAATTCCATCGCTAAATCTTCGAGTAAAAAATCCTCCAAAGAGTCCAATCAAGGCGGAACAGGTAAACCTTCATTTACTAAAGCAGATTTACAACAAAACAACATGACCACTGGCGACGCCGATGGCGATGGAATTCCAGATTATTTAGATCCAGATTCCGATAATGACCGTATCCCCGATGCAGCTGAAGGTAGAAAAGATTCTGATGCAGACGGTTTACCCAATTTTATCGATAAAGATTCCGATAACGATGGCATTCCCGATTTAGTGGAAGGTGCCGTGGATACCGATAAAGACGGTAAAGGAAATTATATTGATACCGATTCCGACAACGATGGAATTAAAGACCAAGATGAAGGAATCGAAGATTCTGATAATGATGGTAAACCCAATTATATAGATACCGATTCTGATAACGATGGTATCTCCGATAGAACCGAAGGGTCTAAAGATTTTGACAACGATGGTATTCCCAATTTCTTAGACCAAGATTCTGATGCCGACGGCATTGAAGACTCTGTTGAAGGTACCAAAGATTCTGATGCGGATGGTAAACTTAATTATTTGGATACCGATTCAGATAATGATGGTATTCCAGATAAAGTGGAAGGTACCAATGATACAGATAACGACGGCAAGCCCGATTATATCGATACCGACTCGGATGAAGATGGTATCCCCGATAGATTTGAATCTCCAGCAAACTATAAAAACTATCCATCAGAAGCTCCTACCGTAGATGTCAATTCTCCTAAGTCTGACGCAACAACCGCTCGAAACAATGAAGATAATGACGGTAAAAACAACACAGAAAACAATCCTGTTGCTAAAAAGTCTGATGATAATGCAACTACAGACAACTCATTGAATTCTGCTAAAGAAGTTTACCGCGTTCAGGTTATGATGTCTTCAAAACCAGTAAATAAATCCTACTTCACTCAAAAAGGGGTAAAAGAAATATTTATGTATAAAGACGGTGGTTACTTTAAGTATTGTGTGGGCAAAACCTTCGATTTAGAAGCGGATGCGGATACAGAAAAAGAACGATTACGTAACCAAGGGTTCGCCGATGCATTTGTGGTGAAATTTAAAGGAAATAAACGCGTAAAATAACCCAAAATACAACATACTACGTATAACGGTATGAAGACCAACACTGCTGTGTTCAAATGGAATCAACAACGATTTTTGAACATTTTGGTGTTGGTCTTTTTTATAGCTGCAATTTTTATTTCAGTAAAAAACTTTTATAATCCTCTTATTTATGGTCTCAAAAACACCCCTTTTGGTGTTAAAGCGTACAATAATTTTGTAATTTTTAAGAACTCCTTCTCTCATTTAATAGAAGAAAAACAACTGTTTCATCCCTACAGACCCCAACAATACGACGTTTTCAAATACACTCCAACCTTTGCATTGTTCTTCGGTTTGTTCTCGTTTGGAAGCGATTTGTTTGGATTGATCCTTTGGAATTCCTTGAATTTGTTGCTACCTCTTTTTGCAATTCACCAACTATGGAATTTCAATCATCAAACCAGCAAGTCTCGTTTATATCTGTTAATGATCGCCCTTCTTCTGGAATCGATCACTTCCTCTTTAAACTCACAAAGCAACGGCTTGATGCTAGGTCTTATGTTATTTGCCCTAACCTCAATTCAAAAAAATCAGTTTTTCAAAGCCATCCTGTTTATCGCTTTATCGGCGTTTATCAAAATTTTTGGATTGGTTCTTTTTGCACTTTTTATTTTAAAACCCGGTCCTAAACAATGGAAGAGAATTTTTTTGTTCTCAATTCTAATTTTTGTAGCTCTCTTGTTTCTACCACTGTGTTGCGTTAGTATAAATTATCTATTTCAACAGTATTTGGAATGGATAACGCTTTTGAAAAAAGACAGCACATTCTTTGTGAAATATTCTGTAATGGGTTGGATTATAAGTTGGTTTCGAGTAATTCCCAATAAGTCACTTATCTTGTTTATTGGTTTATTAATTCAATTCCTTCCTCTGTTTTTAGGGTTGATTTTTTTCGCTCCATACAAACAATCAAGCAGTCAACTTCCTCCTTCCCAAAAGCAATTTGAACTCTTAAAACATTCTGTTCTCAAGAGTTTATCATTTTCTAAATTACCGGTTTCCTTCCTTGAAATTTGGGCATTCTCTTGGATTGTTTGGGTGGTTATTTATAATCACATGGCTGAATCTGCCACGTTTGTTATAGCCGTAGGAGCAATTGTGGCGTATCTTAGATTGTTAAACCATTGGAGTTGGTGGATTCGATTCCAATTAATTTTGCTTTTTGCATTTACCATCCTAGGACCAACTGATATTTATCCCCCCAATTGGCGATTTTGGATCGTCGATACAGCTCAATTAAAGGTGTTTCCAGTTATTCTTTTTTGGGGGACGATGATTCTGCATTTGGTTAATTTGAAATCGCACAACAACATTTTGGGTACCAATTCAGAGCGTATTCCATAATATTGGGTGTGTTGCCAATAACAATAGCTAAAGAGCTTATAGCAATACCATAACCTTACCAGCAGTTTTTCTAATTTAAAAAAATCCTCAGCTGAATAATCAACTGAGGATTCGTGTCAATTTAATGGGTCAATCATTATTGACTCATCAGAATTATTGAATAGTTTATTTATCCGAACGTTCGCTTCTCTCTCCTCTGTCGTTGCGATCGCGATCGTTTCCACGGTCTCTTCTATCTCCACGATCGTTTCTACCGCCATTGCTAGGACGAGGTGCGCGAGGTTCTCTTTCTACATAACCTTCAGGTTTCGGTAGTAATGCTTTGCGACTCAAACGGAATTTACCCGTTTTACTATCTACCTCAATCAATTTTACTTCCAACTCTTGACCTTCTGTGAATACACCTTCCATGCTAGGTGTTTTTTCCCAAGAAATTTCACTGATATGCAATAAACCATCCTTACCTGGCATAAATTCTACAAATGCACCGAATTCAGTTATGGTTTTTACTTTACCACTATAAGTAGCACCTACTTCAGGAATGGCTACAATTCCATTTACAATGGCTTTTGCCTTATCCATGCTTTCTGCGTCATTCGAAAGGATTTCAACAAACCCTTTGCCATCGCGTTCTTCAATAGAAATTGTAGTTCCAGTTCTTGCCTGAATATCTTGGATGATCTTACCACCAGGACCAATCACTGCACCGATGAATTCCTTATCAATAATAATCACTTCGATTCTAGGAGTGTGCGGTTTCAAATCCATTTTTGGAGTGGTAATGGTTTTTTCCATTTCGCCTAGGATGTGTAATCGTCCTTCTCTTGCTTGCTTCAAAGCTTGAGCCACCATTTCCCATTTCAAACCGTTGATTTTTATGTCCATTTGACATGCCGTAATACCATCTTTGGTACCTACCACTTTAAAGTCCATGTCACCCAAATGATCTTCGTCACCCAAGATGTCGGTTAATACCTGATAATTTCCAGATTCATCGGTGATTAATCCCATTGCAATACCAGAAACGGGTTTGCCCATTTTAATACCGGCATCCATCAAGGCCATTGAACCAGCACAAACCGTAGCCATACTCGACGAACCATTGGATTCCAAAATATCACTCACAATACGAATTACATAAGGAACATCATTAGGAATCATTGCCTTTAACCCGCGCAATGCCAAATTACCGTGGCCAATTTCACGACGACCGGGACCTCTATTAGGACGAACTTCACCTGTTGAGAAACCAGGGAAATTATAATGCAACATCAAACGACTGGTTCCGTGCAACATCGGAGCATCCAACAATTGCTCGTCTAATTTACCACCTAACGTTACGGTTGTTAAGGATTGTGTTTCACCTCGAGTAAATACGGCAGATCCGTGTGCAGCTGGTAGGTAATCAACCTCTGTGTAAATAGGACGAACTTGAGTTGTAGAACGACCATCCAAACGCTTCTTAGATTCAAGAATCATAGCACGCATTTGGTTGTATTCAGCTTCATGGAAGTATTTTTTGGCTAAACGAACCATTCTACTTTCTTCTTCATGACCTTCAAATTGCTTTATGTATTCCGAAATAATAGCTTTGAAAGCTTCGCTTCTTTCTTGTTTTGGCTTTCCGCTTTCGGCTACGGCGCGAATGGCAGCAGATGTTTCACTGATTACACGAGTTCTCAATTCTTCATCATTGTCTTCGTGATTGTATTCGCGAACGGGTTTTCTACCTCCCAATTTTTCCAACAAAGCCATTTGTTCTGCACATTGTTTCTTGATTGCTTCATGTCCGAACTTAACAGCTTCTAAAAATTCATCTTCAGAAAGTTCTTTCATTTCGCCTTCAACCATGTTCAAATCTTGTGCAGTACCTCCCAAGATGATATCTAAATCAGACTTTTCTAATTCAGATTTTGTTGGGTTCAATACGAATTCACCATTTATTCTACCAACACGTACTTCTGAAATAGGACCTAAGAAAGGAATATCAGTAAGCATCAAAGCTGTAGAAGCAGCTAATCCTACATAGGTGTCAGGTAAGATATCCTCGTCCGAAGAAATTAATGTAAGGTTTACTTGGGTATCTGCGTGATAGTCTTCTGGAAATAAAGGTCGGAGACAACGGTCCACCAAACGCGATATCAAGATTTCGTAATCAGATAAACGAGCTTCTCTTCGCAAGAAACTACCTGGGATTCTTCCAACGGCAGCAAATTTTTCTTGGTAATCAACACTCAATGGAAGGAAATCAACTCCTTCTTTTGCGTCGTAATTACTTACAACAGTTGCAAGAATCATGGTTTTACCCACTTTTACAACACAACTACCGTGTGCTTGGCGTGCCAATTTACCGGTTTCAATTTCAATAATACGGCCATCGCCAGTATCAAATGTGGTTTTAGTAATATTCATATTTAACAAAATTTTTTTAAACAAAAAGCCCCGCTTCGCTTTCACGAACGGGGCTTTTCTATAGTAAAATAAACCAGTTATTACTTACGTAATCCTAGTTCTTTAATCAATCCTCTGTATTTGAAAATATCTTCTTTTGCAAGATAATTCAATAAGCTACGACGCTTTCCTACCAATTTTATCAATGACAATTCTGCACTTTTATCTTTCTTAGCACCTTTTAAATGCTGAGAAATGAAGTTGATTCTTTCAGTGAACATCGCAATTTGTGCTTCTGTGCTACCAGTATTGCGCTCATTGCCACCAAACTTGGCAAAAATTTCTTTCTTTCTTTCCGCTGTTAGTTGCATTTTTTCGATTTTTGGACTGCAAAGTTACGTAATTTTAATAACCTGTGGAAACATTTTTTTAAAAATTATCAAATAATTTCTATTATACCATTTTCTCAATTATGTAATCCATACCCCATCCATGTTTACAATCATGAACTCAAACCCCAAAATTGAAGACACAAACCCGTAAAAAAGCAAAATCCCGGATTTCTCCGGGACCTTGCCAGCTATGAAAACTTAAATCTACCCCAGCTAAAAAACAAACCTCATTAAAGAAAGTTTTAGCAATGCTCAAATTTTTTAAAAAATTTCTTTTCTGTAATCCAATTGCATCTTCAATTTATGTGCTGTTATTCTGCATTATCTTTGCAACCCAGTTAATCGCACAAATTTCTGGATGAACTCGAATGTTAATAATTACGATGATTGACATTTGTTTATACATCCATTTTAATCATTTTTAAGGAACATAAGTTGAAATCTCTTCTCGCACTCAATAAGTATATTGTCAAGTATTGGATTCCAATTTCTTTGGGAATTCTGTGTGTAATTCTGAACAATTACTTTTCCATTTTTATTCCAGTGTTTGTTCGACAAGGTATTGATGATGCACTTATTAAAATTCAATTGGTGCATTTCGATAACTCCAGCATTATTTCTAGCAACTTGGTTTGGAATGCACTTGGATTTGGATCGGCCATTTTTATCGCTGCAATTCTTAAAGGTGTTTTTCTTTATTACACCCGACAAACGCTGATTGTTACTTCAAGAAAAATTGAATTTGATCAAAAGAATGAACTCTTTCAAAAGTATCAGCGTTTGGGTGAAACCTTTTTTAGAAAAAATTACACCGGCGATATGATGTCGCGTATTACCGAAGACATTTCCAATGTTAGAATGTATATAGGGCCTTCGATAATGTACTACGCTAATATGTTGTTTTCGTTTATCATGATTCTTACCCAAATGTTCTTGGTGAATTCATATCTTACATTATGGGTTTTGCTTCCTTTGCCCTTTCTTTCTTATTCCATTTATAAAGTTTCTGATAAAATTAATCGTGGAAGCAAACGAATTCAAGAACAACTTTCGATGCTTACTACGAAGTCGCAAGAAACATTTGCGGGCATTCGAATCATTAAAAGTTTTGGAGTTGAGAACAATTTTGCCCAAGATTTTGAGAATGCTGGACTTGAATACCGCAGAAGAGCACTGAATTTGGCAAAAATTAATGCTTTGTTTTTTCCTTTGATGGCCCTTTTGATGGGATTAAGCACCATAATCGTACTGTACATCGGCGGCAGAGAAGTGCAAAATGGAAAGTTTACCCCTGGAAATGTTGCCGAATTCATCATCTATTTGAATATGTTGATTTGGCCCGTAGCTAGTTTGGGATGGACCACTGCTTTAGTGCAAAAAGCGGCCGCTTCTCAAAAGCGAATTAATGATTTTTTATCGGAATCAGAATATATCGGAACAGGGTCGAATCCATTCACTTTCCAACATCAATTAACCTTAAAAAATATTAGCCATCGTTACGAAAGTAAATTAAGTGATGCACTCCATGATATATCCTTTCAAATCAATAAAGGCGATTTTATTGGTGTTGTGGGAAAAACAGGCTCGGGAAAATCCACCCTTTTGCAAATATTAACGCGACAAATTTCCCCCAAAAGTGGAAACATGGTATTGGATCAAATGGACGTAGAACATATTAACCTAGTTGAATATCGAAACAATATCGCCTATGTACCTCAGGATGTGTTTCTTTTTAGTGAGTCGATTCGAGAAAATATTTTGTTCGGTTTAAACTACAATAAAGTATCCCCCGAAGAAGATGAATATTCCCCATTAGAAATCGAAGAAAAACTACAATTTGCCATTCGTATGGCCCATTTTGAGGAGGATATTAATCAATTTCCCCAAGGATTAGATACCATAATTGGCGAACGTGGAGTGTCGCTTTCTGGTGGACAAAAACAGCGGCTTTCCTTAGCAAGGGCATTGATGCGGGATGCGCAGATTTTGGTTTTGGATGATTGTTTAAGTGCCGTTGATGCAAATACCGAAAAACGTATTATTGACCATCTACGTGAATATGCACAGTTGAAAACGGTGATAATGAGTACGCATCGAATTTCTGCTATTTCTCGATCTACTAGAATTTTGGTTTTGGCTCAAGGAAAATTACAAGCAATTAATACCCATGATGAGTTGCTAAATTCCAATGAATTTTATAGTTGGTTGAATAAGAATCAAGTAGAAAAGCAATAAAATTATTAAATTGAATATCAATAGTATATAAAGAAAGTGTTATCTTGACGTTTATATTATATTGTACATTTTAATTAACATGTAAAAATTTAATTTAGATATTGATTGCGTTGCTCAATATTTTTTGCATATTTGCTAATCAATAATAAATGGTATGCCTATGCAAGAAAACGACTACAACGATCACAATCAACAGGAGGAGATTTTCTCAAAGAGAATCCGTGCGGGAAAAAGAACCTATTTTTTCGATGTAAAAGCCACTAGAAATAACGACTATTATATCACAATTACAGAAAGCAAAAGAAGCCGTTTTGAAGATGGTTCTTTTGTGAAAACGAAAATTCATCTGTATAAAGAAGATTTTAATAAATTTTCTGATGCATTGAATGAAACAATCGGGCACGTTAAATCCAATTTATTACCAGAATATAACTTCGACGAGTACGCTCGCGACGAAGACAATTCTGATGCGTAATAAATCTTGTTATTGTTAAAAAAAGCTGTCTTTTGAAGGCAGCTTTTTTTTTGCTTAATGGAGTATCGATTCCAATTTTTTAATTAGTTTGAATTGAACTACTGAATACTCCGTTATTTTTGTACCATGTTTGGGCGAGTAGCTTTTTATGGTTTTGCATTTGGTTCTTTGAGTGCAAGTATGGTTTTAATCAATTTTATGAATCGATTGTTTATGACCCGTTCCTTTGCCTCAGTAATGCCGTTAATTGGTAATATTCTGATCATCGGTTTTGCCGTTTATCTGTTTGTAAAATCACTCATGCGTCAAGATGTTCATGAAAAATTAGTTCAATCTTCAGGTAAACCAGTTTCTTTGGGTAAAACCCTTTTTGGAAGTTTGGTTTTAGCACTAATTGCTGCACTTTGCAATATTGCTGCTTATTCTCATGTGCAAAACAACGAAAAAGAACAATTTGGATTGTTTAAATCCATGCAAACCAAAGCAATTTATGAAGCCCATAACACTACTCCTGAAAAAGTAGCTTCCCTTGATCCAAAAACACAAAAAACCATCAAAGAATCGTTGGTTTTTTTAGATGAAAATCTTACCGTTTCTTCCTACGCACGTGTAGAACTTCAAATGTACCTTTCCATTGCTCTTATTGTTACACTGTTGGTTTACGTGGCCAACAGTAAAAACAATAATTAGTACTTATATATTTGATCCGCTATATTTGACTTATTTTCAACTAGAATAATTGCAAATGAAATTGTTAAAAAGAATCTTTGGTTATATCTGGATCTTGTGGTACGCCATTCTGTTTATTGGATTGTTCCTTCTGTTTTATCCCATTTTCTGGCTCTTACTATCTTCCGAAAAGTCCTATTTTTATGCCGATAAACTCCGTAAATTTTGGGGTAAACTAACTAGTTATTTGGGACTAATGATTCCTATAGTTCAGTTTGAACATAAAATTGATACTTCCAAACAATACGTGTTCTGTCCTAATCATATTTCTTATCTGGACATAGTGTTATGTGGCAGTTTTTTACCCACGTTTAATTTCTTTATGGCCAAAATGGAATTAAGTAATTTGCCACTTTTCAGAATTTGGTTTAAAACATTGGATGTGCCGGTTAAGAGAGAAAGTTTGCGATCTTCGCATGGCGCTTTTCAAAGTGCAGCATCCAAACTGCAGAAAGGCTTAAGTTTGATTATCTTTCCAGAAGGCAAAATCCCAAACAATGCACCTCAATTGCACCATCCATTAAAACCAGGTGCTTTTAAATTGGCAATTGAACACGGTCTGCCCGTAGTACCAGTAACCATTTTAGACAATATGAAGCGATTGAATTTTGATATTTTCTGGAGTTCACCCGGAAAAATGCGGATGATTGTGCATGCACCGATTGAAACAACTAACTTGTCGATTGATGATGCCCCTTTATTAGCAGAACAAGTATATTCGATCATTAATAACCAATTAAAACAGTCTGGAATTGTATGAAAATATCCCCCGAAAAAATAGAATCATTGTCCCAATTGGCAAAACTGAATTTTGATGAAAATGAAAAATTGAATATCTCTCAGGATCTCGAAAAAATTTTGGGGATGATTGAAACTTTGCAAAAAGTGAATACAGATGGTATTGAACCTTTGATTTACATGACAGATTCACAAACGGTTCTGAGAAAGGATGAAATCCGTCAAGAAATTACAAAAGAAGAGGCATTAAAAAATGCACCCAAAAAGGATAGCGATTTTTTCCGCGTTCCAAAAGTAATCGAAAGCAATGAATAAGGCCTTAATCTCCTTGGAGGGAATTTCCAAGAAATATGTTTTGGGTGAGCAAACAGTTCATGCACTCAAACAGATTGATCTTCAAATCAATCAAGGTGAGTATATTGCGTTGATGGGGCCATCAGGATCAGGCAAAAGTACACTTATGAATATCATTGGTTGTTTGGATAGCCCCTCAACAGGTGAATATTGGCTCAATGGAAAGGAAGTCAGTCGAATGTCGGATGCAGATTTAAGCGATGTGAGAAACCAAGAAATAGGTTTTGTTTTTCAAACATTCAATTTATTAAATAGAATGACCGCTCAAGAAAATGTGGCATTGCCTTTGGTTTATGCCGGTGTTGCAAAGAAGATTCGCGAAGAAAAAGCCGCCGAAGTTTTGGAAAGGGTGGGTTTAAAAGATAGAATGCTTCACAAACCTAATGAGCTATCAGGTGGACAACGTCAGAGAGTGGCTGTTGCTCGAGCCTTGGTAAACAATCCTAGTTTGCTTTTAGCCGATGAACCAACTGGAAATTTGGATTCAAAAACCAGTCATGAAATCATGGCTCTATTCGAAGAAATTTATGCTGCTGGAAATACCATTGTTTTAGTTACCCACGAAGAAGATATTGCGAATCACGCACGTCAAGTGGTTCGCTTGAGAGATGGCTTAATTGAATCAAAAAATTGAATTCATTTTTTTACCATCAATTTCGTTCAAGTTTCAATTTTTTTGTTGTCAAATGGCCTTTATCTTCTAAAAAAGGTTAATTTCCCCCAATTTTATAAATTATGATATCCAATGCAATAGGTTGGTATTTTCGCCAAAGACACGATGAGCTCTGGAAATTAGCCAATGAAGCAGTTCAAAATCAACTGGATTTATTGGAATATTTTACCGAAAAACTGGCCCGGACTGAATACGGACAGTTACATGGAATTCAATCTGCAGTGGATTATGAAGAATATGTGAATAAAATTCCTGTTGTGGGATATGAAGAATTGAAATCCTACATATTAAGGTCTATGGATGGGGAACAAAAACTTATTTGGCCAGGTGAAATAACTTGGTTTGCGAAAAGTTCAGGTACCACTTCAAATGAAGCTAAATTTATTCCAATAACCTATGAAGCACTTGAATACAATCATTTTAGAGGTACAAAAGAACCCATTACCCAATATTACACCTTCTACCCAGAAGCCAATATTTTTAATGGTAAGGCACTTTTGATCGGTGGTTCTCATAAAGTCAATCAAATAAATCCCAAATCATACTACGGTGATTTAAGTGCTGTTTTGATGACTCATATGCCCGCTTGGGCTACATGGAAGAGTACCCCAGATACCCAAATTGCCATTATGGATAATTGGGAAGAAAAAGTAGAGAGAATGGCTCATGCAACCATCAAGGAAAATGTAACTAGCATAAGTGGTGCACCAACTTGGGCCATGGTTTTACTTGAAAGAATCCTTGAAATTACCGGTAAAAATCATATTCATGAAGTTTGGCCCAATTTGGAGTTGTTTATTCATGGTGGAATGAGTTTCGAGCCTTACAGACAGCGTTATAAAGAATTGATCCCCGGAGATCATATGCACTATGTGGAAACCTACAATGCCAGCGAAGGTTTCTTTGGTGCTCAAGCATACAAAGACCAACGAGATTTGTTGCTCATGACTCACCATGGTGTCTTTTATGAGTTTTATCCCGTTTCAAAAGGACCAGATTTTACCGTTCCTTTATGGAAAGTTGAACCAAATATAAACTATGCAGTGGTAGTTACTACCTGCAGTGGACTCTGGCGTTATACCATCGGCGATACCATCATGTTCACCAAAACACAACCTTATTTATTTAAAATTACGGGTCGTGTTAAGCTCTTTATTAATGCTTTTGGGGAAGAACTTATCATTGAAAATGCCGAAACTGCTATGGCTGATACGTGCAGAGAGTTTGGTGTCAGATTAATTGATTACACCGCAGCTCCTCGTTTTGAAGAAGTTGAAAAAGGGCATGAATGGATTATTGAATTAGAAACTTTACCCAATAATACTCAAGCGTTCATTGAATATTTAGACGCTCGTTTGCAACAAGTAAATAGCGACTATGAAGGAAAACGAATTGGAAATCTATTAATGAAACTACCCAAAGTGCATTTTGCTCAACCCGGAACTTTTAAAAATTGGCTCAGTCATAAAGGTAAGCTAGGAGGACAAAATAAAGTGCCTCGATTAAGTAACCACAGAGCAATTCTTGAGGAAGTACTCGAGTTTCTTTGATGGAACGGAGTGAACGATGTATATTTGAATCCAATCGGATTTTTCCATCAAAAAATATACTATGTACGGATCGTTTAAAGAATTTTTGCAAGACGAATTGAAAAGCATCGAGGAATCGGGCTTACTGAAAAAAGAGCGTATCATCACTTCACCTCAAGACGCTGTAATTACCTTGGATGACGGTAGTGAAGTAATCAATTTCTGTGCGAATAATTATTTAGGTTTATCCAGTCATCCCCGTGTAGTTCAGGCTGCTAAAAATGCAATTGATACTCATGGCTTTGGAATGAGTAGTGTTCGTTTTATTTGCGGAACTCAAGATATTCATAAAGAGCTTGAACGTAAAATAGCAGAGTTCTACGGCACAGAAGATACCATTTTATACGCAGCTGCTTTTGATGCAAACGGTGGCGTATTCGAGCCTTTGTTTGGGGCTGAGGATGCAATTATCAGTGATTCGCTGAACCACGCTTCCATCATTGATGGTGTTCGTCTATGTAAAGCAAAAAGATATCGTTACAATAACAACGATATGGCCGATTTAGAAACGCAACTTCAACAAGCAGATGCCGATGGTGCTCGCTTCAAAATTGTGGTTACTGATGGTGTTTTTTCCATGGATGGATACGTAGCCCAATTAGATAAAATCTGTGATTTAGCTGATAAGTACGGTGCTTTGGTTATGACCGATGAATGTCATGCTGCAGGTTTTATCGGAGCTTCCGGAAAAGGGGTACCTGAGTATTGTGGGGTATTAGGACGATTGGATATCATTACAGGTACATTAGGAAAAGCCTTAGGTGGGGCTATGGGTGGTTATACTACCGGTAGAAAAGAAATCATAGAAATGCTACGCCAACGTTCGCGTCCTTATTTGTTTTCCAATTCATTAGCACCGAGTATTGTGGGTGCTAGCATCGAAGTTCTTAACATGATTACTGAATCTACCGAACTTCGCGATAAGTTAGAATCGAATGTGAAGCAGTTTAAAGAAGGAATGAAATCTGCTGGTTTTGATTTCAAAGATGGTGATAGCGCCATCGTTCCAATTATGTTGTACGATGCAAAGTTGAGTCAGGTAATGGCTGAAAAACTATTGCAAGAAGGAATTTATGTTATTGGATTCTTTTATCCAGTGGTTCCTAAGGATCAAGCTAGAATACGAGTTCAACTTTCAGCAGCTCATGAACCACATCATATTGAAAAAGCAATCGCTGCATTTACCAAAATTGGAAAAGAATTGGGTGTTATCTAAATTCATTTTCCGTTATTGAAATCGTATTACATAGTTTAAATAACATATATTTGCTTTTTTACTTACTAAAATCATGAGTACATCCATTTGGAGAAAGAAACCTGTAGCTGCTTATCAAGCTGAAGCGGCAAAAAGTGGTTTGAATAGAGTTTTGACCCGTTGGGGATTGACTTCTTTAGGAATAGGAGCCATTATCGGTGGTGGTATTTTTACCCTAACTGGTATTGCTGCTCACAATCATGCAGGACCCGCATTGGCTTTGGCATTTGTAATTGCGGGAATTGGTTGCTTGTTTGCTTCCTTGTGTTACGCTGAATTCGCATCCGTTTTACCCGTAGAAGGTAGTGCCTATGCCTATGCTTATGGTACTATAGGTGAGATTTTTGCCTGGTTCATCGGTTGGAATTTAGTTCTTGAATACATGATGGGTGCTACAACTGTAGCTGTAGCTTGGAGCGGTTACTTCAATAAGTTACTCCATCTATTTAATATTAACCTCCCCGAAAACTTAGTAAACGATCCGGTTACTTTCGGGGGAACAGCATTCAATTTACCCGCATTTATCATCACTTGGGTAATTACTGCAATTTTAGTAAAAGGTATTAAAGAAGCCGCTTCTACAAATAACATCATCGTTGTTGTTAAAATTGCCGTGGTTCTATTTGTCATTTTTGTAGGGTCATTTTATGTGGATACCAATAACTGGCATCCATTTATTCCTGCAGAAGTAACAGATGCCGATGGTACCGTTCATTTCGGTGTAGGAGGAGTATTAACAGCTGCAACAATTGTGTTCTTTGCATACATAGGTTTCGACGCTGTATCTACCCAGGCTGGAGAAGCAATCAATCCTAAGAAGGATGTTCCTTTTGCTATCATCGCTTCCTTAGTGATTTGCACCATTCTCTATATTGCTGTTTCTTTGGTTTTAACAGGTATGGTTCCTTACAATGAATTGGATTTAAAAGCACCCGTTGCTTCAGCATTTTCTGGTGCAGGAATCAATTGGGCCACATATTTAATTACTATTGCTGCAACTGCGGGACTAATGTCCGTAATGCTAGTCATGATGTTAGGTCAAACTCGTATTTTCTTGGGAATGGCTAAAGATGGCCTATTGCCCAAAAATGTATTCGGAGCTTTGCATCCAAAATTTAAAACTCCTTATAAGAGCACTATTTTAGTGGGTTTTATCGTGTCTCTTGTGGCTGCTTTAACTCCTATCGATCGTGTTTCTGAAATGTGTTCCATGGGTACACTTCTTGCATTTTCAATGGTTTGTATTGCTGTTTTAGTCCTGAGAATTAAACAACCGGATTTAGAAAGACCATACAAAACACCTTGGATTTATTTTGTAGCTCCTATGGGTGCTTTATTCAATTTTTTCCTTATGACACAAGTAAGAGAAAATACTTGGTATGCTTTTTTAATTTGGGGTAGTATCGGTGTCTTAGTTTATTTCCTTTACAGTCGAAAAAGATCAAATTTGAATAATCCTGTGTAATTGAATAACCTGGATTTAAAAAGATTTTTTGTAAATAGTCGCAGTATTGCGAACATCACTACATCGTGCAGAGTAAAACTACCCATAAAATCGGACTGTTTGATGCTGTCCTGCTCGTGTCCGGTTCCATGATTGGAAGCGGTATCTTCCTAGTTACTTCCGAAATGACTTTACTACTTGGCAATGTCTGGTATATATTAATTGCCTGGATTCTTGCTGGAATTATAACCTTATTAGCTGCCATTAATTTTGGTGAATTGTCATCTATGATGCCAAATGCAGGAGGACAGTTCAACTTTGTAACCCGAATCTATGGTAAAAGAATGGGTTTTGTTTATGGATGGTCGGTATTCTCTGTAATTCAAACAGGTGTAATAGCCGCTGTTGCTATGGCATTTTCTACTCATTTTTGGCTGCTGCTTGATTATTTGCAGACATTATTAACAGGAGGCAAAGGAATCTATTATCAGTCGCTCCCGCATCCCATAGGTAAACCTGTTGTAGCAATTGTCAGTATCGTAGTTCTAACTCAAATTAACAGTCGTGGTATTCAAGAATCAAAAATAGTGCAGCGACTCTTTACCTTAGCCAAGATAATTGCTCTTGCGGCCTTGATTATTGGTGGTTTATATATCGGTTTCGGGGGAAGTTTAAACGGTGCACAAAATTATTGGTCTGAAAATATTTCACAAGGGTTTACAGCGCAGCAACTGACCATGCCTGATAACCCGGATTCTACAAGTAGTTGGCAAAATATCTCGGGTTCTGTTCTAATATTGGGATTTGCAGCGGCCATGGTGGGAAGTTTATTTTCCTCAGATGCTTGGCAAGGTATTACCTTCATGTCGCACGAAATTGATAGACCAGAAAAAACCATTCCTAGAGCATTGTTAATAGGAACATTCGTAGTTACTGTAATTTATTGTTTGGCTAATGTAGCATATTTCTCATTATTGCCTTGGAAAGAGATTGCTACTGTTTCCGAAGGAAGGGTGGGCGTTGCCGCAATGGGGAAAATGCTGGGTGGGGTTTTTTTACCTCA
>CAZQFZ010000014.1:0-36704 GCA_964592635.1 uncultured Rhizobium sp. | reverse complement strand
CATTCAAACGACCACTGATACGAATCTTGATTCCATCAGCACCCATTTTCATAGTGCTTTGCAAAGCATTCTTGATAGCTCTCTTGTAAGAGAAACGATTTTCAATCTGCTGTGCTATGTTCTCACCCACCAAACGAGCATCCAATTCAGGACGTTTGATTTCATGAATGTTAATTTGTACGTCTTTACCGGTAATTTTCTTGATTTCCTCACGAATCGCGTCTACTTCTTGTCCGCCTTTACCAATAACAATGCCCGGACGAGCTGTGTTAATGGTTAAAGTGATACGCTTCAAAGTACGCTCAATTATTACCTTTGCGATTCCTCCTTTTGGAATACGCACTTTCAAATATTTACGGATTTTCTCGTCTTCTACTAATTTATCTCCGTAATCATTTCCTCCATACCAATTGGAATCCCAACCACGGATGATACCTAGACGTAATCCTATAGGGTTAACTTTTTGTCCCATTTCTTTATGCTTCGGTTTGAGTGTTACTTACTTTACTGTCAATAATTACAGTTACATGATTTGATCTCTTGCGCTGTCTGTAACCACGTCCTTGTGGAGCAGTTCTCAAACGCTTCATAGTGATACCACCATCAACCATTATTGATTTAACATACAACTCACTATCTTCTATACGAGAATCCGCATTTACAACACCCCAATTCGCAATTCCTGATTTGATTAATTTACTCAAGAATATTGCATAGGTAGCCTTTTGGTTCCACTGTAAAATGCTTAACGCATTCTCAACTTTCTGACCTCTAACTTGGTCAGCAACCATGCGCATTTTACGTGGAGATAATGGACAGTTTCTTAATATTGCTTTGGCTTCCATATTTCTTCTTATTTACCGTGTCCTTTGTATGTTCTAGTTGGTGCAAACTCACCTAATTTGTGACCTACCATGTTCTCAGTAACATATACTGGTATGAACTTATTGCCGTTATGTACAGCAAATGTATGTCCTACAAAATCAGGAATAATCATGGAACGACGAGACCAAGTCTTAATCACAGACTTTTTACTGGTTTCGTTCATTACATCGACCTTCTTCATCAATTTGATGTCTACAAAGGGTCCTTTTTTTATCGATCTTGCCATTGTCGCTTTTTTCTATAATCGGTTATTTGTTACGTTTACTTTTTCTTCTCTCAATAATTAAACGCGAAGTACCTTTCTTCGGTGCGCGTGTCTTTTGCCCTTGAGAATAAATCAAGTTTCTTGAACGTGGTTGACCTCCTTTGTTACGGCCTTCACCACCACCCATGGGGTGATCTACAGGGTTCATAGCTGCTGGTCTTACGCGTGGTCTTCTTCCCAACCATCTACTTCTACCCGCTTTACCTTTATTCTCCTGCATATGCTCACTGTTGGAAACAGTTCCAATCGTAGCGAAACAACTTCCCAATACTAAGCGACTCTCTCCTGAAGGTAATTTTATGGCTACATACTTACCCTCTTTCGCCATCAATTGTGCGTATGAACCTGCACTTCTGCAGATACGACCACCCTGGCCTGGAGCCAACTCAATGTTATGAATTAACGAACCCAAAGGCATATCCAACATCGGCATTGCATTTCCGATTTCTGGAGATACACCAGGCCCTTGCTCTATTCTTTGACCCACTTTAACACCAGAAGGTGCTAAAATGTATCTCTTTTCACCGTCAGTATATTCAACTAAACAAATGAATGCTGTTCTGTTAGGATCGTATTCAACAGATTTTACTTCACCAGCAATTCCCGCTTTGTTACGCTTGAAATCAATGATTCTGTATTTACGTTTGTGTCCTCCTCCTATGTAACGCATAGTCATGCGACCTTGATTGTTACGTCCACCGGATTTCTTAATAGGCACTAACAAAGACTTCTCAGGCTTGTCAGTGGTAATTTCTTCAAATGTATTGGCTACACGGAAACGTGTGCCTGGGGTAATGGGTTTTAAACGACGTACTGCCATGATTAGATGTTTTCGTAAAAGTCGATGTTAAATCCTTCTTTTAATGTTACAAAGGCCTTTTTATACTTGTTAGTATAACCGGAGATTTGGCCTGTACGACGATTACGACGTACTTTCCCCCGTTGGATCATGGTATTCACTGATGCCACTTCAACACCGTAAAAGTCTTCTACAGCTTTCTTAATTTCGTCTTTGGATGCTTTGTGATCCACAACGAAACCATACTTGCCCTTTTTGTCTAATAAGGTGCTTGATTTTTCAGTAACCAAAGGCTTCTTGAGTATCATTTTGT
Organism: uncultured Rhizobium sp.; assembly: GCA_964592635.1. Lineage (GTDB taxonomy): Bacteria > Bacteroidota > Bacteroidia > NS11-12g > UBA955 > VMCP01. Next base: position 34,442 of record CAZQFZ010000014.1, on the reverse strand, counting down.
ATTGGTCTCCTGTAATTTAGCGATTGCACTTTCAGTTAATATCAAACTCTTCGCTTTCAAAACTTCGTATGTATTCACATCTGAAGCTTTTACTACCGTGTTTGATGGAATGTTTCTGCCACTCAAATACACATTCTTATTGGTATCTGGTGTTACAAACAATGTACGTCCACCAGCTTTCAAAGCATTCAAAATGTTCAAAAACTCAGACGTTTTTGGCGTTGCCATTTCGAAATCTTCTACTACAAAAACCGCATTTTCTTTAGCTTTATAGGAAAGAGCCGATAAACGAGCTAAACGCTTCAATTTCTTATTCAATTTGAATGAATAATCTCTTGGACGTGGACCGTGAATACGAGCACCACCCACATAAATACCACTTTTCAAAGAACCGTGACGCGCTCCACCTGTACCCTTTTGACGGAATACTTTACGTGTTGAACGGGAAATCTCGGTACGATCTTTGGTTTTATGCGTTCCTTGACGATTATTAGCCATGAACTGTTTTACGTCCAAATAAATCGCATGATCGTTAGGCTCTACACCAAATATATCTGCTGGCAATGTAACGGTACGACCGGTTTCTGCGCCTTGTTTATTTAATACTTTAACCTCCATGACTTATTTTTCAATTACTACGGTTGCACCATTATGACCAGGGATAGATCCTTTGATTACCAAAAGATTGCGTTCCGCGTCAATTTTCAAAATCGAAAGGTTTTGAGCTTTCACTCTTCCACCGCCCATACGACCCGCCATACGTGTACCTTTAAATACACGTGCTGGGAACGAACATGCACCGATAGATCCAGGAGCACGCATACGGTTATGCTGACCGTGAGTAGATTCTCCCACACCGGCGAAACCATGACGACGAACAACCCCTTGGAAACCTTTACCTTTAGAAGTTCCAATTACGTCTACGAATTCACCTTCTTCGAATAAAGTAACGTCTAAAACGGTACCTAGTTCAACAGTTGAATCGTAATCACGGAATTCAATCACTTCAGATTTAGCAGTTGTGTTCGCTTTAGCGAAGTGACCTTTTGCTGCTGAAGTAACTTTCTTCTCTTTTTTATCTCCAAATGCGATCTGAACAGCATTGTAGCCATCATTCGCTTCTGTTTTTACTTGAGTAACTACGCAAGGACCTGCTTGAACTACAGTGCAAGCAACTCTCTTACCATCAGCATCAAAAATGCTGGTCATTCCCAATTTCTTTCCAATTAAACCGTTCATGTTTCTTACAATTTAATTTCAACCTCAACACCGCTAGGAAGTTCAATCTTCATTAACGCGTCTACGGTTTTAGTGGAACCATTAAAAATGTCAATCAAGCGCTGGTAAGTGCAGTATTGGAACTGCTCTCTCGCTTTCTTGTTAACGTGTGGGGAACGCAACACCGTAAAAATCTTTTTACGGGTTGGCAGAGGCACCGGTCCGCTTACAACGACCCCTGTGGTGCGTACCGCCTTTACGATCTTCTCTGCTGATTTATCCAACAAATTGTGATCGAAAGACTTTAACTTAATTCTTATTTTCTGACTAACCATTGTAGTTTGTTCTTTCTTTTTTAACTATTACGCGTTTGCTTTTTTCAATACTTCTTCTGCAATAGACTTAGGAGTTTCAGAATAATGACTGAATTCCATAGACGAGTTTGCACGACCTGAAGTGATGGTTCTCAATGTAGTAACATAACCAAACATTTCAGACAAAGGAACTTTAGCTTTCACTACTTGAGCACCTGCTCTTTCGTCGATACCTTCCATTTGTCCTCTACGACGGTTCAAATCACCCATTACATCCCCTGTATTTTCAGCAGGAGTAACCACTTCCAACTTCATGATGGGTTCCAACAAAACCGGTCCACATTTTCTTGCTGCTTCACGGAATCCTTGACGTGCTGCAATTTCAAATGACAATGAATCTGAGTCAACTGGGTGGAAAGATCCGTCGAACAAACGTACTTTAATACGATCGATTGGATAACCAGCCAATACACCATTTACCATTGCTGCTTTGAAACCTTTTTCAACAGCTGGAATGAATTCACGAGGGATAGATCCACCCACTACTTCATTCACGAATTGCAAACCATCGCCTTGGAAGCTCTCATCTGCTGGACCCAATTCAAATTGGATATCCGCAAATTTACCACGACCACCAGTTTGCTTTTTGTACGTTTCACGATGACTGTAATTTTGAGTGATTGCTTCTTTGTATGCTACTTGAGGTGCACCTTGGTTACATTCAACTTTAAATTCTCTTCTCAAACGATCCACGATAATATCTAAGTGCAACTCACCCATACCTGAAATAACGGTTTGGCCAGTTTCTTGATCTGTATGCACTTTGAAAGTAGGATCCTCTTCAGCCAATTTAGCTAAAGCCATACCTAACTTATCTGTATCTGCTTGTGTTTTAGGTTCGATAGCCAAACCAATTACAGGCTCAGGGAATACCATAGATTCCAATACGATTGGAGCATTTTCAGCACACAATGTATCTCCTGTTTTGATGTCTTTAAAACCTACTGCTGCTCCAATATCACCAGCTCCCAAGAAATCGATTGGATTCTGCTTGTTAGCGTGCATTTGGAAGATACGAGAAATACGCTCTTTGTTTCCTGTACGCATGTTCAACACATAGGAACCTGCATCCAACTTACCAGAATAAGCACGGATAAAGCACAAACGACCTACGTAAGGATCGGTTGCGATTTTAAACGCTAATGCAGCAAATGGTTCTTTGTAGTCAGGCATACGAACTACTTCTTCTTCGGTTTTAGGATTAAACCCTTTAGTACCTCCAATATCTACTGGAGAAGGCATCAATTCCATAACCATATCCAACATGGTTTGTACTCCTTTGTTTTTGAAAGAAGAACCACACATCATTGGAACTATTTTCAAATCGATAACCGCTGGACGCAATGCATCAAGAATTTCTCTTTCTGTAATGGACTCAGGATTTTCGAAGAATTTTTCCATTAAAGTATCATCGTATTCAGATACTGCTTCTAATAACTTTTCTCTCCACTCAGTAGCTTCCTCTACCATATCGGCTGGGATATCAACTACTTCGTATGTCATTCCATGATCGTGCTCATTCCAAACCATACCGCGGAAGTTGATCAAATCAACTACCCCTCTGAATTTGTCTTCAGCACCAATAGGTAATTGCAATGGAACTGCATTGCTACCTAACATAGACTTCACTTGGCTAACTACGTTCAAGAAGTCAGCACCTGAACGGTCCATTTTATTAACGAAACCGATACGAGGTACATTGTAATTATTTGCTAAACGCCAGTTGGTTTCAGATTGTGGTTCAACACCATCTACTGAAGAAAACAAGAACACCAAACCATCCAATACACGCAAAGAACGATTTACCTCTACGGTAAAATCCACGTGACCTGGAGTATCGATGATGTTGATATGATATTTTTCGCCTCTGTAATTCCAGAATACAGTAGTAGCCGCAGATGTGATGGTAATACCGCGCTCTTGCTCCTGAGCCATCCAGTCCATTGTAGCAGCACCATCATGTACTTCTCCAATTTTGTGGTTTACCCCAGCATAAAACAAAATACGCTCTGTTGTTGTCGTTTTACCAGCATCAATGTGAGCTGCAATACCAATGTTTCTTGTATATCTTAAATCGCGTGACATTTTCTATTTTCTATTCTAATTATGCTCTGAAGTGTGAGAACGCTTTGTTCGCTTCAGCCATTTTATGTGTATCTTCTTTCTTCTTAACTGAAGCACCTTCACTCTTTGAAGCAGCAACAATCTCTCCAGCTAATTTTTCCGCCATGGATTTTTCGTTACGCTTACGTGCATATCCTATCAACCATTTCATTCCCACTGCGATTCTTCTCTTTTGAGGAATTTCAGTTGGAATCTGGAAGGTAGCACCACCTACACGACGAGCCTTTACTTCAACTGCAGGCATTACATTGTTCATGGCTTTTCTCCATGTCTCAATTCCTGGCTCTTCAGTAATCTTCTTCTCAACAATATCAATTGCATCGTAGAAAATATTCAAAGCAATTGACTTCTTACCATCGTACATCATCCCATTTACAAAACGAGTTACCATCGTATCGTTGAACTTGGGATCTGGATTCAATATGCGTTTTTTAGCGCGAGTTTTTCTCATGACTATTTAAATTCTTATTTTTTCTTTGGCTTTTTGGTTCCGTACTTACTTCTGCGTTGATTTCTTCCTTCAACACCCGCAGTATCTAGTGCTCCACGCACAATGTGATAACGTACCCCTGGCAAATCCTTTACCCTGCCGCCACGAACCAACACAATACTATGCTCCTGTAAGTTGTGACCTTCTCCTGGTATGTATGCATTCACCTCTTTTCCGTTGGTCAAACGCACACGCGCTACCTTTCTTAATGCGGAATTCGGCTTCTTAGGTGTGGTAGTATATACACGGGTACAAACCCCTCTACGCTGAGGACATGAGTCCAAGGCAGGTGACTTACTTTTTACCGTAATCTCCTGGCGACCTTTTCTAATTAACTGTTGTATAGTAGGCATATTTTTTCCCAAAAAGGACGGCAAAATTAAACTTATTTTTTGTCATTATCAACACTATTTGAAAAAAAATATTGAAAATCATCAAGAAAGTCGAATTCTCAATCCCCAAATACCCAAAATCTCCACCACTTCTACTTAACAATATTACCCATTTTTCCAGCTTCCTGTTTGAACTACATTGCCACAAATAATTTTGAACCCGTACAACTATCCCCCAAAACATACGTCTAAAATAGTGGAAATATCGTCGTTTTTTATATCAAAACCAGCCCATTCCGCATGTACTTTAAATAACTTACTTTAATTTTACCAACTCAAATAACATATATATACAATGAAAATTATAACCTCCTCGTTTCACATCTATACATTATCGAAATCGATTTTACTAGCAAACCGAAATTTAACACACTCCGTGTTCAAAGTTTTTACTTTTTTGATATTTTGGGGGATGTCGAACGCGGCCTTCTCTCAAGCCGGTTTTTTGCAATTTGATGTTAAAACCCACGATTTCGGTACCTTAGAGGAAACCATCAAATTCGCTTATTACCGATTCGAATTCAAAAACGCTGGTAGTACTGCAGTGAAAATCAACAAAGCAGAATCCAGTTGTGGTTGTACCGTGCCCACTTGGAGTAAAGATTCCATCGGACCCGGTGAAACGGGATTTATTGAAGCCAAATACGAAACAACCAATCGATTTGGACCATTTGATAAAACCATAACCATATACACCAATTCTCCCGTTCAGCCCATCACCTATTTAAATATTAAAGGAAATGTAGTAAAACCCGTTGAAGATGAAACTCAAACCTATCAACAAGCGGCAGGATACATTGGATACGATCAATCCAACATTGCTTTTGATCCTTTGTACGACAATCAAATCGCTACGCGTGAAGTTAAAATTATAAATAACACCTCCTATCCTACAACTTTTTATGATTTTGATCCTTTGCAATTGCCCTCGTTCATCAAAATTAAAAACTTCCCCAAAACACTGGAACCTGGAGAATTTGCTAAATTTCAAATTGAAATTGATGGCAATAAAGCGCCCGGTTATGGTTTCGGGGGATATGAGATTACCGTATTTTCCGATAATGCGGCAACCCCTTATTCCATGATTTACGTTTCCTATCAACGCAAACAGTACTTTCCGAAATTTTATTCTGCGAAACAGTTAAAAAAACAGCCCAGACTCGAAATTGAAAATCCCGTTTATGATTTTGGAAAACTAAGAGCGGGTGATCTTGAGGTTTGCGAATTTAAATTCAAAAACACGGGCAAGAAACCATTGGAAATAAAACAGATTTCACCAGATTGTCCGTGTATCAGCGTGACTCCTTCGAAGAAAATTATTCAACCCGGTGAAACCATTACGGCAAAAGCTATTTTTGATACGGTTACTAAGAACGGCAAAAAAACATTGGGAGTAAGAATCGTAGCGAACGACCCTACAGAACCAGAACGTTATATTTGGATCAAAGCTGAGTTTGACAATAATTACAAAATCGACTGTCCAACCTGTCCTAAGTAACTATTAACAATTTTTGTAGTTTCTAGCTCGGTAAAGTAATTATTAGCTGTACACCGAATATTAGTTATACCCCGAATTATTATTAATACCGCTAATATTAGCTGTACACCGAATATTAGCTTTACCCCAATTATGAGTTATACCCCAAAAGATAATGGGTGGTTATAACTCCTTAGTGTAATTAATTCTAACCTGAATTGATCATCACCAACTGTTAGGTCGGTTTAGCGAAGATTGTGATAAACGTTCTGTACGTCATCGTCACCTTCCAGTCGTTCTATCAAATCCAGAACTTCTTGAGCTTGTTCTTCGGTTAAATCCACATACGAATTTGGGATGTACTGAAGATCTGCGTTTTTCACCTCGATTTTCATATCCTCCAATGCTTTTTGCATCAAACCGAAATCGGTGAAGGTAGTGTATATATAGATTTCCTCTTCGTCTATAGCGAAATCATCTAAACCAGCATCAATCAATTCGAATTCAAATTCATCCATATCCTTACCGGCCAAAGCGGATTTCTCTACTTTGAATACACCTTTACGCGTAAAATTAAAGTCCAATGAACCGGTTTTTCCCATGGCACCACCCCCTTTATTGAAGTGCATTCGAACATTGGCAACTGTTCGTGTAGGGTTATCGGTAGCGGTTTCTACAATAATTCCGACCCCATGAGGAGCCATACCTTCATAACGTACTTCTTCGTAGTTTCCTTCGGTTTTATTTAAAGCTCTTTTGATTGCTGCTTCAACTCGGTCTTTGGGCATATTAACCGATTTCGCATTTTGAATGGCAAGACGAAGTCTAGGATTATAATCAGGGTTTTCACCACTCATTTTAACCGCAATAGCAATCTCTTTTCCCAATTTGGTAAATTGCTTGGCCATGCGGTCGAAGCGTGCAAACATTTTATGTTTGCGTTTTTCAAAAATTCTTCCCATTGGGCGCAAAAATAATACAATGCGCCCAATTCGAGAAGAAAGTAATCAACTGAATATTTATTTATATAGGTTCAAATGAAAATAAACCTGTTTTTAATCAATCTGATTTATTAGAATTTATAACCAGCAGTTACATGGATTCCTCTTCCAGCAGCAGATACACCACTAGCAAAATAACGATAACGTAAATCCAATAAATTCTCTACAGATATCATTAAATTCAAACCATGAAAATCAGAAATACCGGCTCTTACATTATATACTTGCCACGCTGGATTTCCCGATGGAGTAGCATACTGTAAATTGTCTTCGCCAGAAATAGAATATTCAGAAACCGGTTTGGAGCCGTTAAATACGCACTGCATTTCGGCAAACCAGTTGTTTTCTCTCCATCTAAGAGCTATTTGTCCAAACATAGGTGGAATGTGATCCAATCGATTGTTTCCTTTATTCCAATCGGGGTTAGAATATTTAACAAAACCCTGAGTTTCGTTGATGGATGCATTCAGCCATAACTTTTGAAGAATATTCCATTGAATATTGGCAAATCCCCCATAAATGTTGCCGGTTCCCACATTTTTAATTTGGTAAACGGGAGTTTTAATTCCATCCCAATCCAAACTATCAGAACCTTTGAATGTTCCAAAAACATCCGACATTAATTGATCAACCACCGTATAAAATCCCCCGAATTCCACAAAAAAACGTTGAGAAAATTTATACGAAAAATGCAAATCCGCGGTTTGAGAAACTTCGGGCGACAATTTCTCGGTTGGGACTAATACTTTTTGTCCTCTTAAGGATTCAAATACTTTCGACATATCATCGATATTGGGATTGCGATAGGCTTGATTGAACGAAGCTTTCATCAAGAAATTCTTTCCCAAAGGTTGAACCAAACCCACGTTGTAACTAGGAGCAGTTTGATTAAATGTAACCTCAGGATAAGGCATGTTCCAATAGTTATTTTCCGTAAAAACACCACGAAGTGAATAATGGGTTAAACGTGCACCTAATTCCACTTTTGTTCCAAATTTACCCAAGGTTTTACTAGCTTGAGAAAACACGGAAGCACTGTGTGTATTACCAAAAGAATCAACATATCGAGCAGGACCTGGGGTAATTACACCGGTAACGACATTTTTAACGGTACCCTCAGAATTGACATAATTATACACGTATTCCAATCCACTGTTGACCTGCCAACCGGCTAATTCATCCAAACGATCATAATTAGCAGTAACCATGTTCACTTTATCCAGCTGGGTTCGTTCTTTCAAATTGTTCACTGAATTATTGAACGATCTCGTAACCCTACCCACTTCAAAATATTGATGAGCAACAATCAATCGATTGCGATGTTTGTCATTTTCTTTATTTAATGTGTAAGACAAAAACGTTCTGTGTTGAGGTGCATAATCCCATCGCGCTTGGTTGATTCCGTAAGGCACAGTAAGGGAAACTTTTTGCTGTTGAAGGCGATCATATCGAGGAATATGGGAATTAAACGAACCCTGAAAATTGAGTACTTGTAACCATTTTTGATTTAATTTACCGGTTCTAATTCCCAGTTTCAGAAACAAATCGGTTTGATTGTAAGCCGTACCCACTTGCTTTAACGGATCATCATTTTTCATTAACGTATCCACTCTGTAATTGCCATTCGATAATAAAACGGGCTTATCTAAAGTCTTTACGTAATAATTTCTTAAACCAAAATCGGGGTTGGAATCCACATAGCTTTTGCTTCCCATGCGCAGATCGCCATAATTTGAGTGGGTAATGTTTGCAATAAACCCAAATTTTTGAGATTGATATTGAATTCCGGCATTAGCCATAACACCATTTAATGCACTCAAATATCTTAGATTAGTAGATCCGGTCCATTTCGATGCACCGAATTTCACATCCTTGGTTTTGAAGTACATGACACCACCCAGAGCATCCGAGCCATATAAAGTTGAACCGGATCCCAAATTGATTTCCATACGATCCAAAATAAATTGATCAATGGTAATGATATCTTGCAGATGACCTGCCCTAAATGTGGCATTATTCATACGAACACCATCTACTACCATCAGTACACGGCTAGCTTCAAACCCTCTGAGAACGGGACTTCCGCCTCCCATTTGGCTTTTTTGAACGAATACTTTTCCTGAATTAACTAAGGCTTCAGCCAAAGTTGCAGCTTGAGTCTCGCTTAATTTTTTGGAGGATATTACTTCTACTTGTCGAACAGCCTCTTTACGTGTTTGTTCGTATCGTTGAGCTGAAATTAGAACTTCATCGAATGATTCTATTTCACTGCTGTCTTTTTTATCTACTTGGGCCATACTCATCGAGCTGATTCCCAAAATGGTTAACCATAAAAATCGTTTCATAAATAAATTTGAATGTGATTGCAATCTTGCCAAAAAAGTATCCGTACAATTTTGGCATAAATCAATAGCATAAAAGTGGATACATTCCAATGCTGTTGTTAACTGAATACACTTAAACCACCAATCAGTTAAAATAAATTGGGTGTAGCTATTCGTTTTTAATTTTAAGTTAATTGCAATGACTCTGGCGGACGAAACGAATCGGATGAAAACTGATATAAATAGAAAGGATCGTTTATGATCCAGTTTCTTGTTTCTCTGGGGATGTGAAACTGCACCAACGGTAAGGCTTCCATGAAAAACACGAGTTTAAGAAAACTGTTCTTGGTTAAATCAGAAGGACCACCCTTTTGAAAATCATCAGCGATACGAACCAATAACTGCTTTTCAAATTCATCATTAAAGACCACCGCCATCCATCCTTTTGACACTTTTTTTACTCGGATTATATCGTATCGATGGGCACCTAGTTCAATTTCATCGCCTTTTTGAAGCGAAGAAAATTCAGTTTCGAGTACAAATATAGTTTCTAACTTCCCGGAAATTTCCGCAAATAAATTGGTGCGAATTTGTTCTTTGATCCAATGTCGCTGCTTATTCAAACAATGACTTTCCCAAATTGGAATCCATTGGCTCAATGCCAAAATCCCAACCAGAAACCATTGCAACCAGCGATTTTTCACAATACAAAAATAATCACTTTTTGGCTCGATTGATTCTTTTTGCGACCTTTGCACCATGAAAGCTGTTTATGTAATCGATATTGTTCGTACTCCAGTGGGTAAGTTTGGAGGAAGTTTAGCCGGAATTCGTCCCGATGATATGGCTGCTCATGTTCTTAAAGCCCTGATGAATCGCAATGAATCGATTGACTGGACAGAAGTAGATGAAGTTATATTCGGTGCTGCTAATCAAGCGGGCGAAGACAATCGAAATGTTGCTCGTATGGCGCTGTTATTGGCTCAACTGCCTGAAAGTATTCCTGCATACACCGTAAATCGTTTATGTGCATCGGGTTTACAGTCCATTCAAAATGGATATATGGCTATAAAAAGCGGTGAAGCTGACTTGATTTTTGCCGGTGGTACTGAAAGTATGACTCGAGCACCATTTGTTATGGCAAAAGCAGAAACTGCTTATTCCAGAACACCCGAAATTTATGATACCACCATTGGTTGGAGATTTACCAATCCAGCTCTAAGCAAACTACATTACCCTTTCGCAATGGGTGAAACAGCTGAAAATGTGGCTGAACGATATTCCATTTCCAGGGAAAGACAGGATGAATTTGCATATCAATCTCAATTAAATTGGAAAAACGCCAATGAAAGAGGTGCATTTTTGAATGAAATCGCCGCCTATCCCATCCCCCAAAAGAAAAAAGATCCCATAATTTTTGATACGGATGAACATCCAAGATTGAGTTCCATTGAAACTTTAGCAGGCCTAAATGCTGCCTTTAAAAAAGGGGGGGCCGTAACAGCAGGTAACTCTTCAGGTATTAATGATGGCGCAGCGTGTGCTATATTGGCAAGTGAAGAAATGGTAAAAAAATACAATCTTACTCCCATGGCTCGCATTGTGAGTATTGGTTTGGCAGGTGTAGATCCAGCTTATATGGGAATTGGACCCGTTCCAGCTACTATAAAGGCACTTAAAAAAGCAGGTATCTCTGTCGATGATCTAGGTGCCATTGAACTCAATGAAGCATTCGCAGCACAAGCACTAGCTTGTCTCGACGAATTGAAGTTAAACCCAAAGGTGGTGAATATGAATGGGGGTAGTATTGCGATTGGTCACCCATTGGGGGCCAGTGGTACCCGTATTTCTGCAACATTGCTTCATCACATGGCAAAAAATCCTGCAATCAAGTACGGTTTAGCGACCATGTGTATTGGGGTTGGACAAGGTTCAGCCATTATCTATGAAAATTTGAAGTAGACTCAACCAATGAATCGTTTTAGATTGGATTTACAATACGATGGGAGCAACTTTCATGGGTGGCAAATCCAACAAAATGCACCATCCGTGCAAGAAACCATTCAAAACGCACTATCCATCTTACTCAAAGAACCCATTGAAATTGTAGGGTGCGGAAGAACCGATACAGGAGTTCATGCTTTCTACTACTCAGCTCATTTCGACAGTTTCAACCTTCAAATCAACGACTCGAATCAGTTAATTTACCGCCTGAATAATTTGTTGCCCAGTAGCATAACCATATTAACATGTAATGCAGTGAATTCTGAATTTCATGCACGTTTTTCGGCTGTTAAACGAGGTTATAAGTACTTTCTTGAAACCTCTAAAAATCCATTTAACAATCAATTTTCGTGGTTTTATCCTCACGAGTTGGATATTGATCGAATGAACGTTGCCGCAAAAATCATGTTGGGCAATCACAATTTCCAATCATTTTGCAAAGGAGAAACACCCAATAATAGTTATGATTGCGAGGTTTTTACCGCAATGTGGACACGCAACAATTCATTTGGAACGATGTCGAACCAACTGGTTTTTCATATCGAAGCCAACCGATTTCTTCGAAATATGGTAAGAGCCACCGTTGGCACTTTACTATTGGTCGGTCGAAACAAAATTGACATCACTGAATTCGAACGAATATTATCCACGAAAAATCGTTCTAATGCGGGCAATTCTGTCCCCGCAAAGGGCTTGTTCTTATGGAGTGTGGAGTACTAATGTGGTGTTTTACACCAATTTATTACACAAATGCAAATTGCCAGTTACAGAGTGTAATGCCATTTAATCAATATCAATTTTTTGCAAGAACTTATCGACGGTTCTTTCAGAGGCTTTTATTACCTGGAAATTTTCTGCTTTCACTTTATGATTGGTTTCATCCATGATTTTATTCAATTGTTCATCATTGGAATAGATACTCAATCGATTGAGTGTAATGAAAAAGTAGAGCACGTCTTCGCCATTGCTGATGTAAATATGCATTTTTTCAGCCCCCCTTTTTGACTCCAAAAACATTGAGGATGTGATGTTCTTGTTGCACGGTTTTCCCATTACCGTTGCAAGTACCACCGAATTATCATTGCAGTACATTCCTCGAAGTTTACTATCCCAGCGCAAATCAACATCCGACATGATAAAATTGTAATTGGTTTCATCTTTACCTCCAAGCAATGTGCTGCTGATTCGAATCTGATTTTTGGTTTCAATTTCCTGAATGACATTTTTCAATGTTTTGGGATTTTCTATCATTTCTCCCAACGCTTTTTTGAAAAATTCGTCGTTAATGTTTTCAGTTCCCATCTCATCCCCCAAGAAAATTTCCGCAACTCTCGACTTGAAATCGGGGTGCAAAGGAAAATCCAACATCATTGCTAACTTAAATGTAAAGGCCGAATCTTTTGCATTCAGATGGGCTTCACCCGCATTTTTAAAGGATATTTGACTAGACTCCAAGCCAAAATCCATGGGTCCTTCAGCATGTATAGAATGATCTTTTTCGTTGAATTGGATGAAATGGCCTTTTGGAGAACCCTCTCTCAATTTCGCGTAAGTTCCGGCAAAGAAACTCTCCTTTTCATGATCATAATACAATACACCGGTATCCTGTGTCACATCATTATCGCTAACGCGACGTTTATTGGCATACAAAATTGGATACACGTGCGAAGAATCTTTGGCAACATGCAACCCTACGAATAACCTCGATTTGTTTTTGTCTCTCGGGGGATTCATTGGAATCACCACATCTTTTGGATCGATCTGCCCTTCAAATTTCACCCACCAAGACGGTAAAATATTTTTGAAGGTATGAAGTGGTTTCACAAAGCCATTAAAACGAACTAATTTTTGTTGCGAATTCACATTGGCCATCCCCTGATATCCTATTTTTACATCTAAAGTAAATCCTCGTTCCTCTGGAATTTTACCGTAAGCATCGATATTTTTAGTACGATTGATAAATATAGAATCCAAGAAAAACTCCTGCCGTTTTCCAGTTTTTGTAACGTATTGGTAAAACCCATTGGCTTGAACAATGTTCTTACCGTAAATCTTAGCCTTTAAACGATATATCTCATGAAATTTATCGATACGATTGGCGAGTATTTTAGCACTGTCAACCGGATCCATGTCCGCCTGCTGACGAATCAACACCTTTCCATCTTTCAAAAACAAACGAGAATCGGCGATATCAATAAACGGAATTTCGGAAACCTTGAGTGTGTAGTCATTCATATCATACAGCCCTTTACGTCCCTCAAAACGAAGACTATCCTGCCTTGCATTGGTACTCATAAAATCGGGTACTACTGAGCCCATAGATGTTCCTACCCTAGCTTCAATAGTGTTGGCATCCATTTTCCATTTAAAATCACTCAAATTGGTTTGATACATATTAAACGGATAGCGAGTAATTTGTCCAGGAATATTCGAAACAAACGTACCCAACCGCGTTTGAAAATCCATAGTACCATTGATATTGGCTGTACTGAAGGCCATCTTGGAAGTGTCTTTGGTTTTTATATCCAACTCCGCCACTTTGGCAATCGCCTTTTTAGGCGCTAGATGCATCTCTTTACTTCGGAAATCAGCCAATTCCCACTTCAAAGAACCATCCCCCAAAACCTTGGCGGGTGATTGGGTGGTTGTGCCGCGGAAATCGTATTTGTAAGAAAAGGTTTCAAATGGAGTAACCCCATTGGTAACACAATACTTATCCTCGTATGGCAACCAATTCAATTGCGACATCCTCACATGCAGTTCTGGATACTTGGTACTTTCTTTTAAGTCGTATGTTAAAATTGGTCCTTGGGTTTTCAGAGGCAACATCAATATTCGTTTAAAAGTAGTTTTGGATGTTTCGTAATCGATATGACCTTCTTCTCCATAAAAACCCACTTCGCTTAAGTTCAAAGTCATTTCTCCCAAGCCCTTTGTTTTGTACATAGGCAATCCTGATGAAGGAGTACGTTTCACAAATCCCAAGGAAAAATCAGGTTGGATATAAACATAGTGTTTAAAAACAGGGAAAATATCGGCAGAATAAAAGGTTCCTTCAAATCTCAAACCATCTATGGTGAAATTATCGAGTGAATCAATCGTAAATGGATCACAAGAGAATTTAAATTTATCGGCTAAATATTGTCCGTCGTGTATAGTTGGTTTGTCGTATAATATATCTCCACCGCGATTGGATGTAAAAATGGGATATTCAGGATAATTGATATTACCGGATTTATTATTCGGTTTATCGATAAATAAAGTACCCCCGATGTTACGAAAAACGGATTTCACGGGTCGCAAACGCACCCCAGACTCGTCTGGGAAGTACATTCTCATTGAATCGATAACTGCAAAATCTACTGTGAACTTGTTGTAGTTGAAATTAAAATTACTTCCAAAAAAATCAAAACGTCCTGCACTAACGGTTCCACCGAATCGAAATGCTCTGTTTTTGGTAACCACCACTTTTTGATCTGTAGGACGCACAAATACACTTTGAGAATCCGAAAAGTAAAAGCTGCGAATTCCCTCTAAGTTAAATTCTTTGCTTAACAAATTCAGAGTAGCGTTGGGCTTTGCAGAAATCACCGAAGAAAGTCGAATTACATCGTAATCTTTGGCCTTCTTATTCATTAAATAATAATTGAATAATTTAGGTTGAATGGTGATACTATCGTTATCAAAATTATACACCACAAATCCGGCATCGTGCAAATCAATGAATTGATGTTTACTTGCATCAGGACTGGAACCGTATGCTGCACAATAATCTTTGAGGGCGAAGGTAATGCGTTCTTCCTTTTTAAAATTGGCTCTTACTTTGGTGGTTCTATCCTGGAGTTCCTTGGTTTTTTGAGCAATAAGTGCTTCGTTTTTCGTTTTTGCTAAATAAAGTTGCTTCAGTTCATTCTTCAATTTATCCGTTACTGGATCGGGTGGCATGCGGTTATAAAAAGCATATACTTTTTCTAAAGGATTGGCTGCCAATGCACCTTGCCAGCGATCCCAGTAAATTTGACGAAAGAAATCGTTAGATTCAAAAAGGGCGGGTTTATCATTATTGTAATTATCGAAATCAACAAAAGGCTCGGTAATTTTCCATTTCACTGTTTGTACGTCGATGGTCATATTATGAAAATCATCGTAAAAAACCCCACGCATAAGTCCATCTTCGCCTTTCTCAACAGATAATAATTTTTCATCGTATTTGAATCGGACGTTTACCGAGGGATGCGATATGGATTTGCCAGAATCTAAATGCAGTTGATAATAGGTATTGAGTGAAGTTGCTACCCCATCTTTGATTAAAAAGCCCTTGCTTTTTAATGTAACTTGTTTCTTGCCTTTATAAAAAATCTCAATGGTTGAGGGCTTCCCATCTACCGTGTTTGTGTTGATCGCATTTCCTACCATGGCAAATCCACCTGTAAAAATTGAATTTTCGCCAACTATCCCTTTTATCTTCAAATCATTTTCAAAGGAAGTAAATCTAGGAAACTTGGATTTCTGACTCAGTGTGGAATCAATGTAAGTATTGAGTTTATCGCTGAAACTTCCCCCAATGGGTTTACTGAAATAACGGGGGTACGACAATCGAACTGAGTCCACTTTATATTGAAACTGCCGAAGTTCTATGGAGAATTTACCGAATTCCACCAATGTATTCTCCCCATCCAGTACCCTATTAAAATCGGTTTTACCCCATTTACCTTCCCATCTCTCCGAAGCAGGATAAAACACTCCTTGGGTTTCAATTTGCATCTGATCGCCTTCGGCTTTGGCCTTCAAAACTACTTTACTGAATACCACGGCTAAATTTCCATTCCTTAATTCCAACGAATAATCGGCAGTATCAAAATACCATTTGCGATGTTCCGTTTTCAGCAATGTATTTTCGTTAAATAATAGATTGGTGGTATTTAAAAACCCTAAGTACTCCGTAGTTGAAATTTCTACTATTTTCTCTGCCAAGCCTTTCCATTGTTGAAACAACTTTTCGTTCAATTCACCGAACAAACTCTTCTGATATCCGCGATAAAACAATTGGAAATAAGGCTGTAACGACATTTTTTCCGACAGCATTTTGTTCGACATTTGAATCACAAATCGCTGTTGTTCCGGGTCAAATCTTCCTCGCAACCAAATCGCACAAAATGAATCCAACTCTTTTACGGCTTCTTTGTCTTGCAACCCTTTATACATTTCCTTTAACTCTGTTATGAAGATTTTAGGATCTGTACTAAATTGTTTTACAATCACCTGCGATTTCAAAGTACCTATACTTCCATAGGCCAATAACAGAATAGAGAAAAGTATGCGATAAAATTTTAGCATGTACGGAAAAATAACGATTAAATGGAGTTTATCGTGCGTGAATTACACGAATCGACAGAAAAATCAGACAGCTGCCTGAATGATTTCAAAGAAATCACGAGCTTTCAACGCAGCGCCTCCAATCAAACCACCATCGATGTCTGATTGTGAAAACAATTCTTTTGCATTGTCTGGCTTCACACTTCCACCGTAAAGAATTCGAACAGACGAAGAAATTTGTTCACCGTATTGTTTCGAAATGATGTCGCGTATAAATGCATGTACCTCTTGTGCTTGTGCAGAAGAGGCTGTTTTGCCTGTTCCTATTGCCCAAACCGGTTCATAAGCAATTACTACTTGCTTCATATCCTCGGCAGTTATGCCTTGAAGACCTTTGATTACTTGATCTTCAATAATGTTCCAATGTTGTTCTGTTTCACGTTGCTCCAAGGTTTCTCCAACACAGTATAACACCGTTAAACCTTGCTGTATTGCCGCTTTGGATTTTAATGAACAAGTTTCTGAGGTTTCTCCAAAATACTGACGACGTTCACTGTGACCTATTATTACATGGGATGCACCGATGCTTTGAATCATTGGTGCTGAAATTTCACCTGTGAATGCACCTTGTATTTCTTGGTGCATATTTTGAGCACCCACTTGAATAGAGCTGCCTTCTAAAAGTTTAACAGCAGATGGAATTGCTAAGAATGTAGGACAAACAACAATTTCCGCATTGTTATTTTTCAATTCATCGCGAACAATACCACGAATCTCAGTCACCAACGCCTGGCTCTCAACCAAGGTCTTATGCATTTTCCAGTTTCCTGCAACAATTTTTCTTCTCATTGTCGGCAAAGTTAAGCTGAAAAATCAGAGTTTTCAATTTTCTGTGGCAAACTTGGCCCAGTTTAATGCCAAATTAAACTGCTCTTCGGGTGTCAATTCAGTGTTATCTAAAATTCTGTATTCTTCGGTCATAGTAAGGGGACTGTCGCTCCTTTGGGAATCTATAAGGTCACGTTCTTTCAAATTGGCTTTCACTTCCTCAAATTGTACATCTTTTCCAGCATGAATCATTTCTAGATATCTGCGTTCAGCTCTTACTTCATCGGAGGCCACCATAAAGATCTTCAATTCTGCATGGGGAAAAACCACGGTACCAATATCTCTTCCATCCATCACTACCCCTTTGTCTTTACCAATCAATTGCTGCATTTCAACCAATTTTTTACGAACTGCTGAAATCTTGGCAGCATAACTTACTTTTTGTGCAACTCTTAAATCACGCACTTGTGATTCAACATTTTCTCCGTTCAGAAATATTTCGTACCGATCGTTTTCGGGAACATATTCGAATTTTAAGTGGATTTTTTCAAGAGCCGCTGCAACAGCAATTTCGTCATCAAAATCCACTTTATTTTCGATAAAATACAGAGCAACTGCTCGATACATTGACCCTGAATCAATAAAAATATAGTTCAATTCTTTGGCCAATGCCTTTGCCAACGTGCCTTTACCACAGCTACTGTAACCATCAATAGCAATATTTATTTTTTGTGTCATTTACGATTCAATCCCGGCATCAAAGATAAGGATAATGTATTTGTGTTGATACCTGGAAACAAAGATGCGCTAGCGTATGTCAGATGGTATTTCCAAACTTTGAATCTCAATCCCCAGCCGAATCCAGTGGCGCCTCTTCTATTCTCAGAAATCAATTCCATTCGTCGTTGATGATTGTATCCAACCAGCACGCTTAAGTTCCTACCCATGATTAATTCTCCCCCAAAAGCCAAATGACGCATTCCTTTTTCAAAAAAATTGGCTTCGGTTTGCGGAAGTTCTTTACCGGAGAGATCCACTTGTCCAGAATTCAGATATTGATTGTAGGTCAAATCCCATTTTTGCAAACTGTGCGCAGTTAAATGAAATCGGAATGGCATGTGTTGAGGTTTATATGACGCTCCTAATTGAATATTGAAAGGCAAATTTTCTCTTTCACCATTTTTGTAATAGGCAAATTGGGCTCCCACATTTTTTATAGCCAAACCTACCTGAATGGAGGAATCAGATGGTGAATAATGCACTCCATAATTTGAAAAAACACCGTTTGAAACATAGGGTCCCAACACAGAGTACACAAAACCCAATTGAGCTCCAACTATCCATTTTGCTCCTTTTTCTCGGGGGAAAAACTCTCGAGAATAACCCATTGTAAACTTTAAGTCATTTGCTGAAAATTCCCCCATTGGGTTCTTGCCAGCATCGTATCCGTCCATTTTCCCATAATCAATATATTGCGCATGCAACGAATAATTATTCAAACCCCGTGAATAAGAATATCCAGCACCACCTTGAATTACCCCTTTTGTTTCACCTACCGAAGGTATCAATGTGCCGTAGGTTGCACCGTATTGATTGTGCAATGTATGATTCAACAATGCCGGATTATTGGTGGTATATTGAATATCCGACTGCGGCAATGCAAGCAAATATCCACCCCAAGCCATGGTTCTAGCATGTAAAGGCGACTCCAAAACCGAGAAGACCCCTTGACCACCTGTTTGCGATATTCCCTCATTTACAACGAGATACGTCAGTACAATTAAGATTTTTCCAAGAAATTTGGCCTTCATACTTTGCAAAAATAGCGTTTATTCCGAACTTTGTAACTTCTGATGAGTGGACTCGTATTTGGAATAGACAACCTACCACAACATAACGGGTACGTAGTGACTCAAGGCACATTCGACGGTGTGCACAAGGGTCATGTCCATGTTTTACAACAAGTTGTGCGTATTGCAAAACAAGAAAACTTACCCAGTATTCTCATCACATTTCATCCACATCCCAGACTAATTATCAATCCTAACGACAAATCGCTCGCTTTATTATCTTCTATCAACGAAAAAGCGAAACGTGTCCTGGATCTGGGCATCGATACCGTACTTGTTTTGCCTTTCACTGAAGAAATTGCCTCTCTCAGTCCAGAAGAATTCATTTCAGGAATTTTAGTCGATAAATTGAAAGTAAAACACATGGTCGTGGGTTACGACCACCGTTTTGGGAAAAACCGAAGCGGCGGTTTTCAGGATCTCATTGAATTTGCTCATCATTTTCAATTCCAAGTTACCGAAATTCCGCCCAAAGAAATTGACGAAATTGCCGTTTCTAGCACCCGCATCAGAAAAGCAATTCAAAATGGCAACTTAAAAGAAGCCAATGATTTACTTGGTTACAATTACACCCTTTCGGGTATCGTAGTACACGGGCAAAAACGAGGAAGAACTATAGGTTTCCCAACAGCAAACCTCCAAATCGATGAACCCAGCAAACTTATCCCAAACTATGGAGTGTATGCCGGCTTTGCCCATTTACATGCCCCAATTCCTATGGTGCTCAATCTCGGTGTGAGACCCACTGTAGATGGGTCGAATTTAACCATCGAATCGCACCTAATCGATTTTAATTCAGATATTTATGACCAAAAAATCCAGTTAGAACTCATTCATTTTTTGCGTCATGAACAAAAATTTGATTCAATCAATGACCTGAAAAATCAAATTCAAGTCGATGTATTAAACGCCAAAATTTTTTTAGCGTCCTATCTAAGTACCCCACCCATTTTATCTACTTGATTTGTTCCAACTTACCCCAAAAATATCGAAAAAACGATTTTCAGTTACTCAAAAGAAGTACTTCTTCGTATGGCTTTTGGGGATGCTTTTTCTTTTGCAGTCGGTTAATGCTCAAATAAGTAAAAATCCTCCAACAACCGACTCTGCTGAGCTTTCCGATAGTTCGGACCTACTTGATGAATTTGATCCAGAGGAAACATCCCCAGAAAACTTAATACATATTGAGGACCTTTCAGATGATACGCTCGACACGCCCATTTTTACACCTACACAATGGATTTTTCCGGGCTTAGAACCCGAATTCGACATGTACTACAATTGGGATACTTCGGCGATAGACCCTTATCGTTACGATCTTAGGAGAATCAAAGATCAGTATCATTTGGTCATTCTGCAGTCAGATTGTGGTTACCAAATTCCGATTCATAACCGCGTAAATTCTAAATTTGGATGGCGGCGTGGCAGATTGCATGCAGGAATCGATTTGCAACTTCGCATTGGCGATACCGTTCGTGCAGCATTTGATGGCGTGGTGCGATTGAGCGAATATCATGGTGGATACGGCAATTGTGTGATGATTCGACATTACAACGGCACCGAAACACTTTACGGACACCTGAGTCTGAGATTAGTAAAATCGGGTGATTTAGTCAATGCAGGCCAAGTGATTGGTTTGGGAGGCAGTACTGGCCGCTCTACAGGTCCACATTTGCACTTTGAAACCCGCTTTTTGGGAAGACCATTCGATCCACAAAAAATCATTGATTTCAGCTCCGACACGCTCAAAACCAATGTGTTAATCATATCACAGGAAACATTCAAAATCCCCAATTCTGGAAAATACTACAAAAAACGTCGATACAAGAAACGTAAGAAACGCAAACCCAAAAGAAGACGTCGGGCAGATTTTTATTTAGAATCGAAATTTGAAAATTTCGCAAAAGAAAATTCAACGAATTTATATGTTGTCGAATATCACTCATAATTTATTGGTATTTTTGTCCATTAAGTCGTGAGCATTCAAGTCAATAATTTAAGCAAAGTGTACGGCAAACAAACCGCCGTAAATTCCATTAGTTTTAACATACCTACTGGAGAAATAGTTGGATTTTTGGGGCCCAATGGTGCAGGAAAATCTACTACCATGAAAATGCTAACTGGCTACATTCCACCTACCGCTGGAAGCGGCAGAATTTGCGGAATTGACATGGTAGAAGAATCGCTAGAAGTGCGTAAAATTGTGGGATATTTACCTGAGAATAATCCATTGTATTTGGATATGTATGTCAAGGAATATCTTGCTTTCATGGGTGGATTATCTGGTGTAAAATCGGTATCTCAAGCGGTAGATCATGTACTCAATATAACCCGATTAATTCCAGAAAAACACAAAAAAATCGGTCAATTGTCAAAAGGATTCCGCCAAAGAGTAGGACTTGCTCAGGCGTTAATTCATGATCCCAAAGTACTTATTCTAGACGAACCCACCTCCGGTCTAGACCCTATACAAGTGGTTGAAATGCGCAATGTTATTACAGATTTGGGTAAAGATAAAACCGTGTTGTTATCGACCCATATCATGCAGGAAGTAGAAGCTATGTGCAATCGGGTAATTATCATTAACCAAGGAAACATAGTTGCCGACGATCAATTGGCACTACTCAAACAGCAGAATCACATTGGGTTGGAGGACATTTTCAAGAATTTAATCACTCAAAATCAATTTAGCTAAACCTATGTGGACCATATATAAAAAAGAAATTCGGAGTTTCCTAGGATCATTCATTGCTTACGTTGTAATGGGTGTGTTTTTAGTGTTAACAGGATTATTCCTTTGGTTTGTAGATGGGAATAGTGTCTTTGATTTAGGTGTTGCCAGCTTACAAGTAATGTTTGATATCGCTCCCTACATCTTGATTTTCTTAGTAAGCGCTATTACCATGCGTAGCATAGCCGACGAACGAAAGTTGGGAACCCTAGAAATAATTACAACCAAACCCGTAACCGATACAGAAATTATTTTAGCAAAGTTTTTTGCCGCTCTTACCTTGATTATTATATCGTTGTTACCTACACTGGTGTATTACTATGCCATTCGTCAGTTGGCTAATCCTATAGGAAATGTAGACAACGGATCAGCCATGGGCAGCTATTTTGGATTGATACTTTTGGCCTCTTGCTATACTGGTATTGGTTTGTTTAGTAGCTCAGTTACTGATAATCAAATTGTATCCTTACTCATTTCTATGGTAATTTCATTCTTCTTTTTTGCTGTGTTAAGTATGTTAGGAGATATTGCTTGGCTAGATACCATAGGAAGAAGTTTGAGCTGGTTTGGTCTCGAATTTCATTACAATTCAATCAGTCGAGGCGTTATCGACACACGCGATGTTGTTTATTTTTTAGGATTCACCTCCTTGTTTTTGGGATTGACCAAATTGGTTTTTGAAAGTAGAAAATGGTAAAAATTAAAGACATGAAAGATTTAAGCAACAACAACTTCAAAACGCCAATAAAGTCATCCAAGAACTTCATGAATCATACCAATAAAAAAATACAATCTCTTTTGAATTTAGGGGCATTGTTGTTGGTTGTTCTTATAGCTAACTTATTGGGCAACGTTTATTATCAACGCTTTGATTTAACAGAAGAAAAAAGATATACGCTTTCTAATACCAGTAAAAAACTCGCAAAAAGTCTTAAAGACAAACTCTATTTCAAACTGTACTTAGACGGTGAAATGTCGGCAAGATTCAAACGCCTGAAACTTGAAATAAGAGATCTGGCGTACGAATTCAGAGAGGCTTCTGGCAATAAAATTGAAATTGAAATTGTAGATCCATTTAAAGGAGCTTCGGAGAAAGACTTAAACGAAATTCTACAAAGCTACGCCGATAAGGGAATTGAACCAGTGCGCGACATAGATCGGGAAAACATGGATGAAACACGAATCAAGTATTTACTTCCAGGTGCAGAGTTATTGTATATTGATAAAACCACATCGGTGAATTTCTTTGAATACGATGTAGCTCTAACTCCCGACGAGAACATTTCCCGAGCCATTGATAATATTGAATATGAAATTGCCAACGGTTTAAGACAAATTGCTGCAGAGAAAAACAAACGTATTGTGGTTGCGGATGGCAGCGACGAAATGATTGATGAGCGTGTTCAAAGTTTTGCTCAAGAACTAAACAAATATTATCAGATTTCTGCTTTAAATATGAACTTTTCCGACCCAGAAAGTGCACGTCCTTTTGAACAGAAAATTGCTGAAAATCCAGACAAAGCGGAACTAATTCTCATTGATGGATTACACAATAGACTAAACATTAATGATTTACTAATTATCATAAAACCGTTAAAAGATTATACTTACCAAGAATTGTATTTAATTGATCAATTTCTCATGAAGGGCGGCAAGGTCATGTGGTTGTTGGATCCGGTACACATGGAAATTGACAGTTTTAGAAGTTCCAAGGAAAATTTAGGGATTACCTACAATTTAGAAAACATTCAAGCTTCCTTGTTGCACTATGGCGTTAATCTCAAAAATACATTTTTGATGGACTTGAATTGCAACAGAATACCCATCCCGAATGCTAGGCGAATGGAATTAGTAGAATTTCCGTATTTCCCATTATTCATTGAACCGCCTTCCCCCCACATAATAAACAAAAATATGGGATCGGTTTGGGCTCAATTCCCAGCAACATTAGAGGCTAAAATTCGACCCAATCTCGATATCACTCCCATACTATTGAGCACCCCGTACACTCAAGTAATTACTACCCCTGCAACGATTGATTTAGAAAAAGTGTATATGCAAATGCGCGACCAAAACTTTAGAAACAACCTAAATCAGGGCATACAAACATCTGGCGTATTGATGGAAGGCAAATTCAGATCTCGTTTTCAATACATGCAGAAGTATAACGGCAGTCGTCACTTGGATTCAGGAACTAGTAAAATGATTGTTATTGCGGATGGTGATATTATGAGAAATCCTGTTGGAAGTCGCGGTGTTCCTTTCCCTACCGGTTACGACAAAATAAATCAATTTACTTTTGCCAACAAGAAATTCCTTTTAAATTGTATTGATTATTTGATTGATGATAATGGATTGATAGAGATTCGAAGTAAGGAACGAACCTTACGACTATTGGATCCCGAAAAAGCCAAATCAGAAAAGACGTATTGGCAGTATTTTTCCTTGTTCATACCGTTGTTAATGATATTGATATTCGGGGTAATAAACCATTGGATTCGAATCAGAAAATACACAAAATAACCGAATTCAAGTTTACCTATCTTGAGTAAGGCATAAGCACAACCCAAACCCGAATTCAAGTAAACCCATCTTGAGTAAGGCATAAGCAAATTAAAGAATGTACGAATTTATCGAAGGACCTATAGAATACATGACTCCTACACATGCAGTAATTAACTGTCAGGGGTTGGGCTATTTGATTTCAATCAGCTTGAATACGTTTGAATCCATCAAACCAAATAAACATGCTCGATTATTCATTGAACAGCTATTCAAGGTGGAAAACCAAAGTCCTGTTTCCATACAGCTGTACGGTTTTTCCGATCCAGAAGAAAGACATATGTTCCGTTTACTTACATCTATTTCGGGGGTAGGAAACAACACTGCCATGATTATGCTGAGTAGTTTGGATCCATCTACCATTACTAGTGCTATTTTAAATGGCAATGTGAGTTTGCTTAAAAGTATTAAGGGTATTGGAGAAAAAACTGCACAAAGAATTGTTTTGGAACTGCGTGATAAGATCGCAGGTAGAAAAATGACACAAGGATTACCCGGGTTGGATGCCTCGTCCAGCGCTATTGATGAAGCATTAACAGCGCTTTCTGTTTTGGGTTATCCCAAGAATAACGCGGAAAAAGCGCTATTGAAAGTGAGCAAAGAATTGGGCAATTTAGCCACCGTAGAAGAACTCATCAAGAATTCACTCAAAATATTGTAAATTTACGATTCGTTTACCCAATAATTTGGCGCCAAATACGTTAAAAAGCAACAAGAAAGGCATGTCGCGTAGTTTACTTTTAATTCTAACCTATTTTATAAGCGGAATCGCTATTGCACAAACGGATACAACAGGAAAAACTCCTTTTAAAGTAAAACCGTCTGGCAACGATGACCCGAATAATACCACCTCATCCAATGTTGATCTTAAAGACCCATTGAATTTGGTATGGAAATACAATCCAAAAACCAATCGCTACGAGGCATTCAAACAAGTAGGATCACTTTCGTATCCAACTGGTGAAAACCTTGGTGTTACTGAATATTTTCAGAAAATCACCAAAGAAAAAAACAACGAGTACAATCGAACTAAATCCCAAAACACCGATTACGGACAAGCCATTTCAAAAGGAGGTGTTACCGATTATATCAAACCCGTTTTAAATAATCCAGCCATTTCAAAAATATTCGGAGCGGGAGCAGTAGATTTTCAATTAACAGGTTCGGCCATGGTAAAACTAGGCGGTACCATCAATGAATATAGAAATCCCAACTACAGCAAACGCCAACAAAAATACTTTGTACCTGTATTTGACCAACAATTGCAAATCTCTGCCAACGGCAATATCGGTGAATTTGTAAAATTGGGGATCAACTACGATACAGAAGCTCAATTTGATTTCGATAATCAAACCAACTTAGGTTGGAAAGGCAAACCCGATGGTATTTTAAAAGACGTTCAAGTGGGTAATGTTAACTTAAATTTACCTACCCAATTAATTAAACCAGCCAACAATTTATTCGGTTTCTCCAATACCATGCAATTTGGCAAAACCACCATAAAAACGGTATTTTCACAAAACCGAGGTCAGAGTACAGAAACGGTGCTCAAAGGAGGAGCTCAAATGAATGAGTTTAAAATTTCCGCGGATAATTACGATCAAAACCGACATTTTTTCCTCTCACAATTTTTTAGAGACAATTACGACAAAGCTTTAGAAAATTTACCCATCGTTGCCTCTGGCGTTATAGTGAACCGGGTAGAAGTATGGGTAACCAATCGTTCTGCAAATGTGGAAACGCCAAGAGATATCTTGGCCTTTATGGATTTAGGCGAATCCAAACCCTACAGAAATCAACTAGGAGGCAGCGCCAATTTAGCACCTGATAACACAAGCAATTCCATTTTTGGTCAAATCCAAAACAACAATGCAGCAAGAGGAACTGGTTCATCCGTGGATGAAATGTATCGCCTCTTCCCCTACTTTGAACAAACTGTTGACTTTGATGTGTTAAATTATGCGCGACAACTAAAAAATACCGAATTTACACTTAATTCACAATTGGGTTATATCTCTTTAACTCAGCCGTTAAACAACGATGAAATTCTAGCTGTTGCCTTTGAATACACTTACCAAGGTGAAACATATCAAGTAGGTGAATTTTCCCGAGATGTTCCTCCAGGTGATCAAAAACTTCTATTTCTAAAAATGCTAAAAGGCAATACCATTAGAACCCGATTGCCTATTTGGGATTTAATGATGAAGAATATCTACAGTTTAAATACCTATTCACTTTCACTCGAGGATTTCAAATTAAATGTGATATACGCTGACGATACTTCGGGCGCCGATTACAACTTTATTCCCGTTGGAAAAGCCAATCTCCCAGCTTTGGCCAATGGAAACCCTCTTATTCGGGTTTTAGGATTAGATAAATTGAATCGCCAGCAAGAGGCTAAGCCTGATGGTATTTTCGACGCGATTGAGGGAATAACCATTCAAACCAAGATGGCTCGGATTATTTTTCCTGTGGTTGAGCCTTTTGGTTCGTATTTGAGAACCAAATTTGAATCTCGATCCGACTTGGCTGATTATTATTGCTATAATGCCGTTTATGATTCAACCAAATGGCTTGCGCAGCAGGATGTAAAACACAACAAATTCTTCTTGCAAGGTAGTTTCAAAAGCTCTAACGGAGCTGAATTATTTTTGGGGACAACCAACTTGCAGCGAGGTTCAGTAAGGGTAACAGCCAACGGTCGTCCATTACAAGAAGGTATGGACTATGAAGTGGATTATGCCATGGGTCGGGTACGGATTATTAACCAAGGTCTGTTGCAAGGTGGTGCCGAAATTCGAGCATCGGCCGATGGACAGAGCTTCTTCAATATTCAACAAAAAACGTTATTAGGAGGACGTGTAGAACACAAATACAGCAAAAAGCTCATCGTGGGTGGAACTCTTCTACACATGTACGAAAGGCCTTTAACTTCAAAAACGAACTTCAATGAGGAACCTTTATTGAATACCATTTTTGGTGCAGACTTAGCATACAGTTCAAAGTCGCGTTTTCTAACCAAAATGATCGACAAATTGCCGTTTATTGAAACCAAAGAGATTTCGAACATAACGGCATATGCAGAATTTGCTCGAATTATACCCCACAATCACAAATCACAAGGCGATCAACGTGGTGTATCTAATTTGGAAGATTTCGAGAATGCCGAGTTGCCCAATGATTTCAAAGTAGTAAATAACTGGGTGGTGGCGAGTGTGCCTCAAAAACAACCAGACTTGTTCCCTGAAACTTCCAATTCCGACAAATTTACCTGGTTAAACAAGCACGCCAAGCTGAGTTTTTATACCATTGATCAATTGTTTTACAGAGACTTAGATATGCCTGACAATATTAAAAATCGGGTAGATGAAATTTTAAGTGATCCGTATATGCGTCAAATTGATCAGCGTGAGGTGTTCCCTGAGCGCAATTTCCCACAAGGAACTCCAACCATTTTGGCCACATTAGACCTTGCGTACAATCCTAAAATCAAAGGAATGTATAATTTCAATTCCAGCGATCAAGATATCAATGCAAACGGTGAATTTTTAGATCCTAGAAAAAGTTGGGCTGGAATTATGCGTAGGGTAGATCAAAATGATTTCGAAGCAGCCAATATCGACTACATCGAGATTTGGATGATGGATCCCATGATGAATAATCCATCCCTGTCCGGTGAGTTGCTTTTGCATTTGGGTAATGTAAGCGAAGATATCTTGCCCGACCGAAGAAAAGCATTTGAAAACGGACTACCCACCTCGGCAGCCACAGCTAATGAAACGGATACTTCAGACTTTGGTATTGTTCCTACAGGACCACAAATTAACTTTGCATTCGACAACAACCCCGCTACATTGAAAACGCAAGATTTGGGTTTAGATGGTTTAGGTGATGCCGAAGAACAAGCTTTCTACGATACCGTTTATCTTGAAAAATTAAAAAGTACTTTTGGTTCTAATTCCCCTATTTATCAAAAAGCACTTTTAGATCCTTCAAACGACAACTTCGTTCATTACCTCGAAGAGAATTATACCCAAATAGATGCTGATATTGTTCAGCGTTATTCCCGTTATCAAGGCATGCAAGGCAATTCCAATCCCGACCGATTTACTGGGGCTTATGCCGACATGCCAAAATCTTCCACTACCCAGCCCGATTTTGAAGACATAAACCGGGATTTTACCATGAATCAAAGTGAAGATTATTACCAATATCGAATCAAAATTAGTGGTACCGATTTGAATATTGGAAAAAACTATGTATCAGATATAGTAACCAATACGGTTAAACTAAGAAATGGTAAAGACAAAGAAATCAAATGGTATCAATTTAAAATTCCAATTCGCGAATTTGAAAAAGCCGTAGGAAATATTTCAGATTTTAAGAGCATTCGCTTCATGAGAATGGTCATGACTGGATTTAACGATTCTGCTGTATTGAGAATGGGTTACATCAACATGGTTCGGGCAGATTGGAGAAGATATACAAACTCTCTAAAAACGCCTGGTGTAATTGTTCCTGCAGATCCCAACGATGGCACTAAATTCGTTGTGAGTACTGTTAATTTAGAAGAAAATAGCAAAAGATCACCTGTTGCATATGTAACCCCTCCGGGCATTGTGCGTGTGCAAAATATGGCTTCACTTGGAACAGTGTTAGAAAATGAGCAAAGTTTATCGTTGGTGGCTTGCAATCTTCAACCTGGCGATGCCCGTGGTGCCTTCAAAACAGTAACTTATGATATTCGTAACTACAAGAGAATGCAATTGTTTGTGCATGCCGAAGAGGTAACACAAAATACTATTGAAGACGGGGAAGTCTCTGTAATTCTGCGTTTTGGTACCGATTTAACAAGCAATTATTACGAATATGAAGTGCCTTTAAAAATGACCCGAGGGTTTGTCAACACCAATTTGGCCAATGCAGATATGCTTGTTTGGCCAGAAGATAATATGATTGACTTGGAATTCGACAAACTATTCAACCTAAAATTAGATCGACAAAATGCCAATTGGCCAATGACGGCCCCCTATATTAAACCCATTGAAAAAGGCAAAATCACCGTAATGGGATTGCCGGACTTATCCAACATTCGCGTTGTATTAGTCGGGGTTAAAAACAATTCACCATTACCCAAATGCTTCGAAGTTTGGACCAATGAACTGCGTGTAAAAGATATTGCCAATGGTGGTGGTTGGGCTGCATTAGCAAATGTTCAAGCTCAATTAGCAGATCTTGGACAAGTCAACATGGCTGGATCCATTCGAACTATAGGGTTTGGAGATGTTGATAAGAAACTAAATCAACGTAGTTTGAGCAATAACTACAACTACGATATAGCTTCAAACTTAGAAATGGGAAAATTCTTTCCCGCCAAAGCAGGTATTAGCATACCCGTTTACTTGGGCTGGTCAGAAAGCTATATCCAACCTAAATTTAATCCACTAAATCCGGATATTGAATTAAAACCCTATTTAGAAGGCATTCAAAACATTGCTTTGAGAGATCAAATTCGAAAAGCAGCCGAAGATTATAATTCTCTTTTCAGTTTCAATGTAAATAATTTCAAAATAAATAATCCCACAAAAGGCAAAAAACGTCCTTGGAATGTTTCTAATTTCAATGGAAGTTATAGTTATCAAAGCCAATACCGCAGGAATCAGCAAATTGAAGAGTACTTCATCAATACCACCCAAGCCACTTTAGGATATGCATACGGCATGAATACTAAGTTCATCCGACCATTTAAGAAGATAAAGAATAAGAATCTCGCATTAATAAGGGATTTCAACTTCAATTTTGTTCCATCTAACTTCACTTCACAAATGCAAATCAATCGTTTGTATAGTGAAAATCAAGCTAGAAACAACAATAATTTCGTTCAAATAAATCCTCGATTGTATGATAAGAACTTCACATTGAATCGCAACTATAATATGTCGATTCCTTTGGCCACTTCATTGACATTAAATTACTCGGCCAATGTTGAAGCACGTATTCAAGAACCATTTGGAGCAATCAATTCCCCCGAAAAACAAGATTCCATACTTTCTGAATTCTTAGGTTTCGGAAGAACATCGAGATTCTATCAAAGTGTAAACGCGTCGTACACGTTTCCATTCCAAAAAATTGGACTTTTAAAATGGATCAGTGCGAACGCTACCTACAATGGAAGTTACGAATGGCGACAAGCTCCTCCCGCATTCGCTTCATTAGGAAACAATATCCAAAATAGTCAAGACATCAATTTAACAACCCAGTTAAATTTCAGTCAATTGTACAACCAAATACCGTTCTTAAAGGATTATAGAAATCCCAAGAAAAAGAAAAAAGACCCCAAATCTGAGAAAAAAGACGGCAAGGAAGAATCATTTGCAAGTGCAATTGAAAAAGGCAAAGACTTAGGAAACAAACCCCACCCTGCCGTTGTATTGGTGGGTGATTTCTTAACGATGTTCAAAAATGCCAATTTTAACTTCTCGCAAAAGCAAGGAACGGAACTACCAGGGTTTGGATTTAGACCCGATTATTTTGGATACAATTTCAAGCACCTACAACCGGGTTTAGGGTTTGCATTTGGTCAACAAGACGAAAACATCCGTTTCAAACTTGCCAATCAAGGTGCTTTGAAACAAGATTCGCGTCAGGCCAATTTCTACCGCAATAATTCAACTCAGAATTTTACAGGTAATATTACGATAGAACCATTCAAAGATTTCCGAATTCGTCTTGACTTCCTGCGGAATGAAGTAAGAGGAACTCAAAGTATTTTCCGGTACGATGGTTTGAAATGGATGGACGAAGGGTTAACCGAAAACGGTACGTACACGGTTTCTGGAATATATGTTCGAACCCATTTTGTAAAAGACATTAGCCAAAATGAAAACCACCCGAATCCCACATTCGATGCATTTATTGCCAATCGTTATACGGTAGCTACTCGACTTCAAAGCGCCGACCCACGATTCGCTGGTATGTCTGGATCCCTGATTGATACAATTACCAAATATCCCGTTGGATATTCAAAAGCCGCTCAAGATGTAATTGTAGGCGGGTTCCATTTGGCATATTCTGGAGGAGATGTGGGGAGAGGTGATATTAGTGGTTTCCCAAGAATTCCACTACCCAATTGGAACATCAATTACAATGGACTATCGAAACTTCCTGGATTGTCGGATATTTTCACCAATATCAATATCAAGCATTCCTATAAAGGAACATATACTATCGGTAATTACACCCAAAACTTGAAATACAAAGAGGATGAAAATCCAACCGTTGGTAAAGACCTTACTCCTAAATTTCAAATTGCTGACGTAACTATTTCTGAGGGCTTCTATCCGCTTGCAGGATTGAACGTTACCACCAAAAACAACTGGACTTTGGGTTTTGAATACAAACGGTCGCGAATTCTAAAACTATTTGCATCCAGTTACAACTTAACAGAAATGCGCCAAAATGAATTCCAATTAAATGCTGGATATCGAGTTACAGGGTTAACACTTCCCATCAAGCGCCGTGGACGGAAAATTTACTTACCCAACGATTTCCGATTTGATTTGGCCGTTTCAGTAAACGACAATGTTACTGTCATACGCAAAATAGATGTTAACGTGAATCGATACACTGCTGGGATGACCAACATACGCATTACCCCATCTGCTACTTATCAAGTAAATCAAAAAATCAACTTGGCCTTGCGTTACAATCGCGTAATTATGGATCCGAAAATTCAGACGCAGTATTACACTTCGCTCACTGATTTTGGAATTGAATTGCGTTATACATTCAACTAACCTTCTTGGATTTAGCCCTACATAATTTTAAACACATGCCGAGCTCTATTCTCCAACAATTCACTACATGTTTCAAATCCAGAAATTCTTTTTACTTATTTCGGGGGATGTTCATAGCGTTTACATCATTAATACTTCAAATCAACATTAAAGCTCAAACTCAACAACAAATTCCTACCGGCACTTGGAGATCGCATTTAAGTTATAAAAATGCACAAATCTGTGAAGCCACTACCCGATTTGTTTACGCTGCTTCTGAAAATGGATTTTGGAGAAACAATGATTTTGGAGAAACAACCGTACTAAAGAAAGCAGATGGATTCAACGGTTTAGAAGTATCCGCATTAGGATTTTCTCCAGAAAAAAACACACTATTCATCGGATATAGCGACGGCAATATCGATTTGTTAATAAATGATTCCAGAATTATCAATGTACCTGGATTTAAAAACAAATTACTTCAAGGCGATAAGCAGATTCTTCATGTTTCGTTCAACCAAAACGATGCCATTGTTTCTACTAATTTCGGACTTTTAATTGTTGACCTCAATAAAGGCGAAATAAGAGATAGTTACACCTCCATCGGTGATTTAGGTGCTGAAATTCCCGTATATGCATCTTCCGTTTCCAACGACAGTATTTTCATTGCTACACAAAAAGGAATTCGCAAAGCACGTTGGAGCAGAATTGAAAATTTAAACGATTTCAGCCGTTGGAATTGGGCTTACAAAGGAAATAAATGTTCCAATTTAGCTTCCTTTAACGATACCCTTTTCTTTGAAACGGATTCTTTGGTTTGGAAATACCACCAATCTAAAATCCAGATCTTACGTCCCCAAAAAAGAAAAATAGCAAGAATATTTAATTCAAGCAATTCACTACATGTGGTGCGACAAAGTGAGATTTTCAAAATTACCAATCAAGGATACACCATTACCAACATCAACTTGGTTAGCTCTGCTACGTGGTTTAATAATAATTACTGGTTCTGCACAGGTATTGGACCCGGGGTTATCAAGAAGGAAAACAATAACGAATACTCATTTATGCCCAACGGTCCCGATCGGGCATCTGTTTTTGACATGAGCAAATCCGGTAATTTACTTTTAGTTACAGGAGGCGGTGTGAGCAGTACATTTGGTAATGCCTTCAATAATACCGGTTTTTATATGTACGATGAAAACGGTTGGAAAAGCAACTTAGAATCGCCTTTTAACCAAAATATGTACGACTTTACCTTTGCGTTACACCGGAAAATTGACAACCATCTGTTCGCAGCTACACATTCAAACGGTATATTGGAATTCAAAGGCAAAGAAATCATCCAACGTTACGACAACACTAACAGTCCGCTAAAGCGAATCGGAGATACTTCTTTTATTCATATCGGAGGGATGGCTGAAGATAGTAAAGGAAATATATGGATTGTCAATTACAACGAAGAATTTGCTTTACTCAAACTAACTCGTTCCACCGGAGTTTGGAATAAATTCAAACTTACACAAAGCAATATTAAAAAACTCGTAATTGATGACCAAGATAGGAAATGGATGCTTTTAACCGATGGTGGAATTTTAGTTTTCCATGAAGGTAAGAATATCGATTCTGATTTGGATGACCAATTTCTGCAACTCTCGCAATCCGAAGGCCTGATTACAGGCGATGTACTTTCACTTTGTGCTGATCAAAATGGCTATGTATGGATTGGTACAAACCAAGGATTAAATATTTTTACCGGTTCTTTCGACTTCTTTTCCGGTATAAAATTAGACCGATTCATCGTTGAACAAGACGGTGCAGTTGGATATTTAATGGGAGAAGAAACCATAAATGATATTTTAGTTGACGGTGGGAATCGAAAATGGATGGCCACCAATAATGGAGTTTTCTGCATTGACGAATTTGGTCAACGAGTAATTCGTCATTTTACTATTGAAAATTCACCCTTGATTTCA
>CAZQFZ010000013.1:0-38419 GCA_964592635.1 uncultured Rhizobium sp. | reverse complement strand
AAGTTGATGTAGGTGCATTTACAATTCGTTTCATACTGCAAATTTAAATATAATAAAAATAAATACCTTTGTTGTGTGTCGTATAAAATCATGGAATTATCGGTTGTTGTACCCTTATTTAACGAAGCAAACAATATTGGCGCTTTGTATGATAGAATAAAATCCACATTGATTTCCATGGACTTAACCCATGAAATCATCTTTATCAATGATGGTTCCACTGACCAAACTCTCCCCCTAATCATCGGATTATCTACCACAGATTCCTGCGTAAAATACATTGATTTTTCACGAAACTTCGGCCATCAAAATGCAATTGCATCTGGAATCGAATGGGCATCAGGTCAAAAAATTGTGATAATGGATGGCGATGGACAGGATCCTCCAGAATTCATACCAGCGTTATATAAAAAATCAAAAGAGGGATTTGAAGTTGTCTATGCTAAACGCAAAAAACGTCAAGGCGAAGGCTGGCTTAAAAAGATTACGGCAAAAATATTTTATCGAATACTGGCACGAATCACCAATATTGAAATCCCTGTTGATACCGGCGATTTTCGAATTATTGATCGTAAAATTCAAAAAATTCTGGTACAAATGCCTGAACAGCAGAAATACATCCGTGGACAAATTGCCTGGATAGGTTTTAACCAAACATTCTTAGAATATGATAGAGAAGAGCGTATGTCAGGTGCCACCAAATTTACCTACCGCAAAATGATTCGATTTGCACTCGATGGCATAAGTGCCTTCTCCACATGGCCGCTTAAAGTTGCCACCATAAGTGGATTTATTGTTTCATTCTTTGCATTTATTCTCATTATTTATTCATTGTATCAGAAATTTTTCGGATACACTATCGTGGGTTGGACTTCCATGCAAATCTCCATTTTATTCTTAGGAGGAATTCAATTACTCGGCATTGGCATTCTTGGTGAATATTTAGGCAGAGTGAGCGAAAATGTAAAAAACCGACCACACTATATTATTCGAGATACCAATTTAACTCAAAACACTTTTAACAAAAACGCTGAAATTAATTCCCGGAATGCTTCTTAATTTCGAACAAAAAAAATCCAATGATACTCTCTATTTTTGGGGATTTAATCTGTTATTTTTTATTTATCTAGGTTGGCCTGAATTTATTCACTTCCCTATATTTGGCATGCATCAAGGAGCTCAAGCCGACCGTGCAAGTATCGCTTGGAACTATTTTCAAAACGATTTCCAGTTCTTCTCTCCACAAGTCATGGAAAACAGAGCTGCGAATGGTGTAACGGGTTTAGAATTTCCGATCATTCAATATATGGTGGCACTTCTAAGAGCCGCTTTTGGAAATTCACCAGCATTGTACCGAATTGTTGTGGGAGCTTTTTATCTAGCTGGAAATTGGGGTGTCTACCAAATCACTAAATTAATTGTACCCCGATTATTTCACCGATTTCTCATCATGCTCTTGTGGCTTTCATCTCCAATTTTGGCGTTTTACAGCTTTAATCATTTACCCGATGTACCTGCATTGTCTTGTACCATGCTAGGCTATTTGTTCATTTTGCGCTTCTATTACGACATCAATAAAAAACAATCGCTCAACTTATCCATTATCTGGTTCACGCTTTCAGGCCTACTAAAAGTAACCTTCTTAACCAATTATATCGCTGTTATCATCGTATTAATCGCTTCAAAACTGTTAAAATCCACAAATTCCGACAACACAGTGATTGAAATTCTGGATGCAAATGGACAAACCATTCAGCAAACTTCAGGGCCGCGAGTTAATATGCTAAATCGTCTAGCACCCAATCCACCGTTCCAAATAACCTGGTTCGAGATTGTTGCTTTTATTTTAACACCAGCAATTGCCGTGTTCTCTTGGTATTATTATGCTTCTTTTTTAACACAAAGCACTGGAAATACTCATTTTCTGCAACAAATGAATCCCCCAAAAAACTGGGCAGAATTCCTAGACAACTCCCGTTTCGCTCTCAATACCTGGATTGATTCGGTTTATTCCAGAAATTTCCTGATTCTATTCATACTCGTCATTCTCATTTCAATTCAGCGCAAAAAAGAGGATCTGAATTTATTCTCTACATTTTTTCTTTTGGGTTTCGGGGGATTTCTGTGCGTTTTCATCCTTTTTAATCGACAATTCCGATTCCACGATTACTACTTTGTTCAGGTGTTTCCCTTTATTTTCTTTGGGATAATTTGGTTGTATCAAACACATGTTTCAGGAAAGATTTTCTTCAGTGGAATTGCTGGAATATTATCCTTAATTGGACTTTATATCACCCCTTTTGTATTAGCTTCCGATGCTAAATCACAATTGAATCGCACCTTCACTTCGGGCGATTATTTTTGTCAAAACATATTTGAAAACATTGAAGATTTTAATCGTGCTGCGTATTGGATAAAAAAGGGATATCTAAATGAAAAACAAGAGGTTGCTATCTTATTTGACCCTTCTCCAAATACAGGATTATTACTTCTTCAACGTCCTGGAATTCGTATTGCTCCCGATTTCGACAGTACAACCACGTATAACATCCTAAGAGACAAAAAGAACCAACAAATTGAATTGACGAAATCACATCAATTTGAAGAATTGATATTCATTAATAAAGCGTTTTCCATCCCCAAAAATCACTGGATTTGGAGTATGGTTGAAATTGCACCTTATCAACAATGGGGGCAATTATCAGTGCATCGGCTGAAACTTTAACGCTAGAATTAAATTCATTAAGCTTATTTATTTAAAAACAGTAAACCAATAGCAATTATTGATAATTAAAAAATCAATTCAGTATTATCTATTTCCGCAAATAAAATCTAAAACCCAATACTTTAATGAGGCAAATTACCCTTATTGCTCATGATGTAATTCGCCGGTAATTACTACATAAAAAGCAACAATTTATTTGGGATGAAATGGTATAGAAAGGCTCAAATAACCACCTCCACCATGGAATTTACTTGGGAAAATAAAAGATTCAATTCCATTAAATTCAAAGCGAAATATCGTATTGATTCTGCTGTGTTTGATTACTTTATTCAAATAATAACTACCTTTAAAATTCACATCGAAAACATCAAAACCACCTACGGATACTCCAGGAATCCAAGTCCAATTGCGTAAATTTAAAGAACGTAATTGCAATTGATACTGCAACTTTGGAACGTATCCAATCCAATGTCGATAACTGAAATCTACTAAGTGACGAATTTCCATATTTCTTAAAAATTTACCGTCGCCCATGGCCATGTGTTGGGAGGTATAATTCATTCCAATTCCTACTTGAAAAGGAGAAAGTATCAGTCCGCGTTGTTTCGATTCATGAAAATCCAACTTTGCTTCTAATGTATCTTTTTGACGGTCGAACCAATTCGAAAATCGGAGGTCAGATGCACCTAAATTTACGGCTGTAATAGCCAAATCAGCCGGTTTATTCCAGCTTTGTGGAGCCAGAGAATTAGCATTCCATTGTACTCCCCTAGACCAAGTTTGAACATTTCGAATATCCCAAAAACCAAAATCATGTAACCAAAAATTATATTGGGTTTTACCTGTTTTGTTGTTGTGATAAAAATTCAAACCCAATTGCATGCCCCAACCTGCTCCTCCATTTCGAGCGGAAGCCACTTGACTATAAGCAGAACCATTAAAATTCAATGAATCACCTGTATTCGATGAATATAAATGCATCCCATCGGTTCCGGAGGAATTAAAAGCTAAGACTTGCCCAAAACTAATTTGGGAAAACAGAGAATTACGTGAACCTAAAATACCCGGTTTCAAATCAAAATTAAAACGCAGTGATTGCGTCTGTAATTGCTTAAATTGATTACTGCCCACATTTAATTTTTCTCCTAAAAATGGAGTATTACCACGTAAAAACAGTCCAAAAGCATCTTGGGTTAAATTCGCACCGACATAACTACTATTCACATAATACAATCCGGAAAAGCGCAATAAACCTTTAGAATCAGGCACTTTTTTTGAAATACCAATGGTTGGATACAATAAAACACTGAGTTCCTGAAAGGCGCCAGCTCGGTTGTTTGCACTTAGGTTATCGAATACTTCTTTTGTTTGTTGGGGACTGATATACCCTCCTAATGCTAATTTCCCCGAAATAGATAAGGGAATGGCATTGGATCCTGTTTCTAAGCGATAGGATGCAAATGTGTAATACCGAGCTACAGATTGAATAACATTATTATTTACAGGAGGCACTAGAACTTCAATTAATAAAGCACTTGCACTATCCACATCCTGGTGCACTATGTAACCTTGACTAGTATCTTTTGAACCTGAACTAACCGCAAACGCCTGAGAAAATGAATTTAAAATCAAGCAAAATACTATTCTCCTAAACATATTACTCTTCATCCTTACTTCCCTCTCATTTCATATTCAACCTGCATGCGAGCATTCATTTTCAACTTACTGTTGTTATAAAGCTTTTGCATTTTACCGTTTCCTTGGACATTCATTTTAATACCTATGAATTTGGACTTTTTCAAACGATAAATTTGAGAACGCTCCAATCCTATTTTCAATGTACTTTTAGAAGCAGTTGTTGGATAACCTGAACTATTCAATATTGCACTCTTTACTCCGGTGGTTGGATTTACATTAAGCATTCCCAAAGAGTTCATTTTTTCATCATACAGTTCGAATTCAACAGTCATGTCCATCGGGAACCAATTCTCTAAGTCCAAGTATAAGAACCCACTCTTGATACGATCCATATCACCCAATTTTGAAAAATCCACGCCTTGAGTATCCCTCAAAACCAAACCTCCCATAGCAAATGAAATGGGCGCGGTCATTTTCATGATTACATCCATCCTCGATTCATCAAAAACAAAATCCTGATAGTTATTGACATTGCCATTGGGCGAAACCTCAGTTTCTAAATCGTATTGAAAAGATTGAGGCAAGTTTTCCAAAAACTCCTTGATATTGGAATTCGTCGCATTTAAACTAACCGTAGTTTCAGTGAACTCACCTCTTTGGAATTTGGGTTTAGTTACCAATATATCATTACCCACTAAAGGAGCAGAAAGAGCAACCGTTTTCTGTGAAAAATGATTTTTGGATTTCAAACCGTGAAGCTTAAATCTACCATCGGTACCAATAGAATTTCTAACTACAAAATCTACCTTAACATCTTTGAATTTCAAATCACCACTCAAACCCTTGAACATTTCAAAGCCTGTTGTATCAACCACCCGGTTGAAGGAATTTCCCAAGTAGCCAATAGCATATTCTGGCTTTAGCGATTCAATTCTATATTCAAGTTTTATACTATCTGATAAACCCACATTCAATTTTCTACCGCTACTATCTAACGTAACATTTAATATTTGATGGAAGGTATTTACTGTGTCTGTAATGTCAGGATCTTTTCCTCTAAAATCAATCAAATAACCTTGCATATCATAAATCTGCTCCGTAGTCGAAACACCAGAACCTCCAGGACCAGGCAAGGTAACTTCTTGATAAAAAGATTTGCCATCTTTAACAGCACCGGGCAAAGCTATTACCATGTGCATATCTTCATCTATTGTACTACTAATCTTGATTTTCAATTTTCCACTGGCCACTTTAAAATACTTAATTTCAGCACCTCCCATGTACAAGGTCAACCCTTCATTTTGATCAATTACTGTTTGAGTTGGGAACGCTGCTATAGCTCTGCTTGGTTTTAAATTGCGAACGCCTAAAGTGACATTCAATCCTTTGCTCGATTCAATTAACACCGGACCACCACTTGCTTCTGTGGTAAGCCGCTTGATTACTCCTATCAACTCTTTCGTAACCGTTTTTCCCCTCAAATTGATGGATTTTGAGGAAATACCTCCATTTTTTGGAATATTTCTGAATGAATCTGATGCAACTACAGAATTATCGGATTTATTTTTCAACTCAAATACCACCAACTGAATATTCACCGGCAACTCATTTTTAATTGAAATATCCAAATACCCTGAATCCAATGTAGCCGTCTCAAAAAATTCGGAAACATCAATCGTTTGCGGATCCAAGTTACTTAGATCTTGAGAAGGGATATCGGCATTTTGACCATCAAGAACTTTAAAAAAAGGATTAATTTGTGCCAAGGTAATAACACTCGTACGTTGTTGGTCATTCAAGCGCAACGTCATCAAATTGAAAAATGCATCTATTCCAGTATCAGAAGATTGCAAATCATTTATTTTGTAAGAATAAATCCGATTGTCATCACTAAAATAATAGCCTGAATCGGAAGCTACATTCGACAAGTAACGCGTATCTATCGCATCCAGTGATATATCCGTTTTGAAGAGCGGAATGGTATTATCTACATCCCATGTTACTTCTCTACGTTGACATCCTCCGAAAATCAAAACCAAAGAAAAGAGGATTACACTCAATCGATTAAGCTCCCAAATTTTCATAATTCAGGCAATTTACTAATTATCGGTCGAATCTAAATATGATGTTTAATCATAAAGATGAATACACCCCACATTAATACAGAAATCGACAGATAAATTACAATCTTCAATTTGTTTTTAATAAAACTAGCTGCCACCAACGACCCTACAGGAATGCTAATGAAAATCGGAGAAATCAAGGCGATAACAATTAAACCACCGCGTTTTCTTAGTTGAACCAAAAATCGATTTTTGCGTGAAAAAACTAATTTTTTCTTTGTCTTAGACCTAAAATGTCGAAACAACCATTGCTCCAAAAAACCACCTCCAAATACAAATATAACAGCACCTAATATACCACCTATACTTGTTAGAATGAACCCCGTTTTAGAATCTACAGCTGCCAAGGCCGTTCCCACACCCACTGCATATTTAACGATACTGATCAACACAATTGCAATCCAAGTTCCATTCATATTTTTCTTTGTTGTATGTCGTTTTTTCTTGTAATCTCATCAAGCTTTACTTTTTTACAAGTGCTGAATTTCGTAAAGTTCGTTTTTTATGCGCATTTTTGTATTTAATATTTTTCGATGCCCCGCAATTGTACGATTCAATCCTTGGTTCTCACTCTTTTTTTCGTTATCGGGGGAAATTTATTCGGTCAACTTCCCATTTCCGGAAATTTAGTAAATAACAACGGTACCGTAAATATAGATACAACCGCTTCGGATACCACAAAAAAGGGAGCCAAATCAAAAAAGTTTCGTTGGTATCCATCCACAGTTTCGGCCTCCAACGCATGGTACCTTTTTGATACAGTAAAACCCATAGATACTACTTTAGGTCCTGTTCAACTCTATACCCGTGAGTTAAGAACTCATCTACCATATGCCAATTTAGGGATTTCAGGAACCCCATCAACTGCACTATTTTTAAAAAATTCGGACTTTTCAGGCATACAGATTGGTTCCATAGACAATTTTCAACCATACAATATCACTCCCAATAACTTTCATTTTCACCGTGTTTCACAACCCTTTTCAGAGTTCAAATACTCACAAGGTGCAGATGGTTATATTGGACTCGAAGCATTACACACTCAAAATCTTTCAAAAACCTGGAATATAGCCATTGATTATCATACAATTACAAACGGAGAGGTATTTGTGGGTTCCGCTCAAGATAACTTAATCAGGAATATTGGTTTGGGTAGCCACTTCCTATCCATGAACAAACGATTTGAACAACAATTAATCTTTAGTTGGAATCGAATTCGTCGCATTGAAAATGCTGGACTAGCCGCAGATTCTGTTTTTTATGGACCTTCAGGGATTCAAGGCGATCAATGGGCAATTAGAACTTTTGGATTTTATCAACCGCGTATATCCAGTGCAAAATCATTCAACAGTTACACCCACCACCAAGTAAATCATAGATATCTACTCCAAACCAAAAAAAACATTTACTTAGAATCACAAATCAACTGGTTACAGCATAAATATGATTTTGAAGATGCTTCTACAGATACTCAGTACTATGGAAATAATGCATATCACCGTCTGATTGGTTCAAATGATTCATCCCAATGGCACAGATTGGAAATTAATACCGGTATTTCTAAATCCTGGTTCAGCTCATCTTTTCAACAATCAATAGCTCATCAAGACTCCGTCACACAAGACAGCCAATCTCTTAATGAAATATCAAAAACTCATTTACCACTTCAACGAATTTACTTCAATCACATTTTTCAAAACGCAGATTACCAACAATTTTCCGTCGATAAAAATATTACCTCTCGGAATAGATTTGTTTACACATTCTCACATGGTTTAAACGCAGGTTGGATGAAACACTTTCAAAACGATTTGCACTTCTCCCTCAATGCCAATTATTTTGTTTTAGGTTTCGCCAAAAATAGTTTTGACCTAAGTTATAAAATTAAAAAAATCAGTAACAATAAAATTTATAATTCTGACTTATCATATAAATATCAGCCTATTGAATTGTCCAGTTTATACTATTTGTCCAATCACCTGGATTTTTCAAAATACGCTGTCAACTTTCAAAAATTCTTCTCGCAATTTTATTGGTATAATTCACTTAATTTCCATCAAAAAAACCATAAAATCCAAATGGGTCTTACTATGGGTCAATTATCGAATCCCGTTTTATTTTTAAACCATCCTTTCCCAATACAACTTTCTCAAATCCAGTTTCTATGGACAGGCAATTTCAAAAATTGGTATATTCAAGCTTCCGCATTTACCCAAAGAAACATTGCTTCAGACAATGATTCAATCGGCAATTTTCCCAATTTAGGACTTCCATTATTTTACGGAAAATTAGGACTAGCTTATCAAAATACATTATTCAAAAAAGCCATTTTCTATCGCATTGGAACAGATATTCAATACACGTCTTATTACAATCAGTTACAATATCGGATTGATGCAGCGCAGTACTTCACAGTAAATCAAGCCAAAATTTTGGGAAATTATCCCATAGCTGATGTGTATGCATTATTAAGAATTCAAACCATCGATATCTTCTTCAAATATGAGCATTTTAATGAATGGATTGTTTCTCCATTGTATAACTTGCGCACCGAATCCACTTTTCAATATCCTATACAACCAGCTAGATTTAGATTTGGCTTTGTTTGGAAGTTTTGGAATTAATGAGCCTCTAACCAATTATCCCCAATACCCCATTCAACAAGTATTGGGACATCCAACTGCATGGCTTCTTCCATTAGTTTCTTTACCTGCACCGATACTTGATCCACCTCATTTTTAGGAACTTCAAATAGCAATTCGTCGTGTACTTGTAAAATCATTTTGGTTTTTAACTCACTTGTATTTAACCAGTTCTGAATTTTAATCATGGCCAATTTAATCATATCGGCAGCAGAACCTTGAATGGGTGCATTGATAGCGTTTCGTTCAGCAAATCCCCGCACAGTCGCATTTCTTGAATTTATGTCTCTTAAATTACGCCTTCTACCAGAAATTGTTTCTACAAAACCCGATTCTCGTGCTAACCGAACTGTATTATCCATGTACGATTTTATTCCTGGAAACTGCACAAAGTAATTATCAATAATTTCCTTGGCTTCTCCGCGAGAAATCTGCACTCGTTGACTTAATCCGAAAGCTGAAATCCCATAGATAATTCCAAAATTCACTGTTTTCGCCTTTCTCCTCATCTCCTTATCCACCTCTTCAATCGGAACCCCCCAAACCTTCGACGCAGTTGCTGTATGAATATCAACACCCGATTTAAATGCCTCAATCATCGCAGGGTCCTTTGAAATATGTGCAATAATTCTCAATTCAATTTGTGAATAATCCGCACTTAATAAAACATGTGCAGCATCCTTGGGAATAAATGCTTTACGAATTTCCCTACCCAAATCCGTTCGAATCGGAATGTTTTGTAAATTGGGGTTTTGAGAACTCAATCTTCCCGTTGCTGCTACAGCTTGGTTAAAGCTAGTATGAACCTTCCCTGTTTGCTTTTTT
Organism: uncultured Rhizobium sp.; assembly: GCA_964592635.1. Lineage (GTDB taxonomy): Bacteria > Bacteroidota > Bacteroidia > NS11-12g > UBA955 > VMCP01. The sequence goes on along the minus strand of CAZQFZ010000013.1, from coordinate 28,466 downwards.
ACCATAGCCGGTAATGCATCAACATAAGTGCTTTTCAGTTTCTGAAGCGCCCTAAATGATAGAATATGATCAATAATCTCGTGTTTACCTTTTAACGACTGCAACGTTTCTTCATCCGTTTGATATTGACCTGTTTTTGTTTTCTTGGGCTTATCCACCAATTTTAAGTGGTCGAACAAAATATTACCTACCTGAGAAGGCGACGAAATATTGAATTGAATTCCTGCTAAATCAAATATTTTTTGTTGAATACTTATGGCTTGTTCATTCAATTCTCTACTGTATTGATTTAAAAAATCTACGTCTATCCGAACGCCTTCAGATTCCATTTCCATCAACACACGAACCAAGGGCATTTCAATTTCTGAAAAAACACCATTTAAACCGCGATTTGATAGCTCTACTTCCAACTTTTTCTTTAATCTCAATGTCACATCCGTATCTTCAGCTGCATATTCAGCAATTACCTCTAATGGAACATCCGTCATAGATCCTTGATTCTTGCCCTTTTTCCCAATTAAACTCTCAATACTAATTGGCGTATAACTTAAATAACTCTCACTCAACACCTGCATATTATGGCGCTGATCAGGCTCAATCAAATAATGTGCGAGCATGGTATCAAAAAACGGTCCTTTCATGTCAAGACCATATTTCTGAAGCATAGCCATATCAAATTTTAAATTTTGCGCAATCTTTAGCTTGTCAGATGCAAATACTTTTGCCAAACGATGTAATTGTATTTTAGCTTCTTCAAAACTTTGACTGATAGGAATATAAACCCCTTGAAATTCTTTCCAAGACAATGAAACACCAACTATTTGAGCTTCAAAAAGATCCAAATCTGATGTCTCCGTATCAAAACAAAACTCCGAAACATTTTCTAACTCATTTAAAACCCAACTCCAATCATCTTCAGCTTTTACCACCGAATATTGATGATCTATATCCTTTATAGTGAGATAGTTCACCGCTTCCTCTGCCTCTATACCTTCCTTGTCTGACTCAAAGCCAAATAAACTGGTCTGCATAGGATTAGATTCCACCTTCTTTTTGCTTTTTTCGGGGGATGCATTTTCTGACTCAGCAGAATTCTGACTTGAACTTACAGAACCAGATCCTGGTAAAACACGTTTTAACAGAGTTCTAAACTCCAATTCTTGAAAAACCTGAGTAAGCAATTCCTCATTTGGCTCCTTTCTAATCAACTCCCCCAAGCTAATATCAATGGGAACTTGAGTATCAATGGTTGCCAATCGCTTACTTACAATGGCTTGTTCAGAGAATTCTTCGAATTTCTCTTTCATCTTGCCCTTAAGTTTATCAATATTTTGAAGAACGCCTTCCAAACTTCCATATTCCTGAATCAATTTCTTAGCCGTTTTTTCACCCACCCCAGGTACACCCGGAATATTATCCACCGCATCACCCCATAAACCTAAAATATCAATTACTTGATCAACGCGTTCAATTTCCCAACGACTCAAAATCTCAGGAACTCCTAAAACCTCATCGGGATTTCCCATTCTCCCAGGTTTATAAATATAAACTCCATCTCGAACCAGTTGGCCAAAATCTTTATCTGGAGTCATCATATATACATCTACTCCTTGAATTCTCCAAGCCAAAGTACCAATTATATCATCCGCCTCAAAACCATCCATAGTTAATAATGGTATATTGAAAGCTTCCAGTATTCTTGCTATATATGGAATACTCTTGCGAAGATCCTCCGGCATTTCTTCACGGTGCGCTTTGTAGGTTTCAAATTCAATGTGCCGATGAGTGGGCTTATCTGTATCAAATACCACTGCCAAATGAGTAGGCTTTTGTTTATTAATTATATCTAATAACGTATTGGTAAATCCAAACATGGCGCTCGCATTCAAACCTGTACTGGTGATCCTAGGATTCTGACTGAATGCAAAAAAGGCCCTGTAAATCAAGGCCATACCATCGAGTAAAAATAATTTTCCGTTGTTCATGAAATAGATTAGCAAGTTACGCATAGGAGTTGAATTATTCCAACCCCACTATCTCAATAAACCAAAATCATTTGGGCTTTTTCACAAATCCTAAAGATGCCCCGTTGATGCAATATCGCAATCCTGTAGGTTGACCGTATCCATCGTTGAAAACATGTCCTAAATGTCCACCACATTTCTTGCAAACCACTTCAGTACGAATCATTCCATGACTCTTATCCAGTATTTCTAAAATGGCATCCTTATTTATTGCCTGATAAAAACTTGGCCATCCGCAACCTGCATCAAATTTTGTTTCAGCCTGAAATAATTCTGAACCACAGCCTTTGCAAACATAAGTACCAGAATCCCATAACGTTTCGTATTCGCTGCTAAACGGTCTTTCTGTACCTTTTTCGCGCATTACATGATACGAAAAATCACCCAGTTGCTGTTTCCACTCATCATCAGTCTTGACCACTTCAAACTCCATATTTTTCATTTCTTTTATATATTTATCTCTATTTATATCATTATTTTCAACATTATTACTTAGTTTCTTAGTTGAAGTTTGACATCCCCCAAAGAAAACAATAAAAATACTACTGAAAATCATTCCTTTTCGCATCATTATTTGTATTATTTTTGCCCAATCTTGAACTATTTCAGTCACTATTATTTCGATAAACATCCTCAGTCTACTGTATTTAATTTCGGATTACTCGCTCCCGATTTATTGAGAAATTACTCTAAAAACAATTATAGCAAAAGCAATGTTTCTCATGCATCAGTTATCTACAATAAACTATTAAACACTCAAAATAGTTCAATACAACTTCAGGAATTTTTCAATGGAATGAATACCCATTTACAACGGGATAAATCTTTTCACCATTCCATCTTTTTTGAAAATGTATATAAAGAAATACATCCTACTATTGAAATAGCCTTTAAAAAGGCAGAAATTCCCCGGTTTTGGTTCGCTTTACATGTTCTAATTGAAATGCAATTAGACCAATACCTCATCAATGAAAATCCACACCTAATCGAAGAATTCTATCAAGAACTAAACCAATTAGATATTAAAACAATAGAATTCCTACTAGCATCCGTAAAACATCAAGATCCACAGAAATTCTTGTTGAGTTTTCAACGATTTATAGAATCCAAATTTCTCATCAAATATTCTGATAATCGAGGTATTATTTATGGATTAAATAGAATCTATCACCAAGTTAAAATCCAAAATCAAGAATGGACAGATTCACAATACCACCACCTAATACCCGTTTTAAACCATATCGCCGAATCTATTCATAGAAATATTTCTTTTATCAAATCTCTTTAATACCTTTTTCCAAATAATTAAAGCAATTGCTGATACAAATTCAAGACCCAATACCCCAAAAGTATATATGCAGTAAGATCTTTCCAAAACTGCATCTTGTCTCCTTTAAAATAATTCGACAAATAAATCGATAACGGCATGCTTAATACCACAAAGTAAACGGAATACTCTTTGGCTCTGAAAAGAAAGACCAAAATCAAATATCCACTAATCACAGTAAATGCCAATTTGCTTTTTCTAGTTTCAACATTGTTTCGAAAGTAATTTGCATAGAATTTAATCAAACCGAAAACGGCTACAACTGCAAATACTATAATTAATAATATATCCCAACCATTCGACAACCAATTAAACTCTACTGGTTGATATTGTATTATCCAAACCTTCCAAGTGGTCATAAAATCCAAAGTAGATGAAGTTAAATATCCTATTGAAGAAATCAAATAAAATGGCATAAATAAACCAAATATGATTACAACTACATCAGATGCTTTAATTGATTTGAATATCAATACTATGGAAATTAAAAGTGTGATTAACCAGTAAAATTCAGCCACACAAACTGCAGAAATACCAAAGAAAAATGAGCCAATGAATAGCTGGGTAATTTTAAAATTCTGCTGCAAATAAGTATATATAAAAAATACTCCAATCTGCAATAATAGTATCCCAACATGTATATGATTCAATGCAAAACTTTGCAAAAAACTCGAATTTAAAATCAAAGAAAAAAACAACACCGAATAGCCCGGACGTTCAACTATTGCAAAGTCCATTGCCAATCGATTTATTAACAATCCCTGAGCTAAAATAAAAACGGTAGCGAGTAAGAATGATAAAACAGAATACCCCGTAAGTTCTTTTAATAAATATCCAACAATTCCCGATGATTTTGGAAATTCGAGTTTGAAATTAAAAAACTGAAATACCAATGTTCGGAATACTATAAAAAATAATATAACAAAAAAAAGGACGGCGAATTTGCTATTGTACAATCTATTTATCATAGTCGAAAACTTTCATCCAAAACCATTGCTTATCCTTCAGCAAAGGTACCGTAAATGAACAATAGTTGGTTTCTTTTCCATCCATTGGCACTAATACCGAGTACACATGATCGCTATTAATCAATGTTCTTGTTTCCAATTTATAATCAGGCTGTATCACTACATCCACAACATTGTTATCTTTTGATATATCTGCATTATAAAGAATGTGAATCCCCGACTGACAAACATAACTACCAAAACCCAACAAATATGCGTTATTCGGAGATGAAGCTTGATCTTTATCAATGCGTAAACACGTATCAATTTCCATTTCCCTATTCACAAACAATACTCCTACCTCATTATAATTATACAGAATTTTTGTAGCCGTTTGGGGGATACCATTGATGTAATACGTTTCCAACTGCTTTAATTCAACGAAGCGCTCAATCAAGAGTACAAATGTACCATCTAACTGAAAAATCATACGACGAGTAACATAATTTTCTGGCGCCACCTTTTTCTTACGTTTTATAACTCCATCTAAGATTCGAGCCGTATTAAATTCGTATTCTTTCAAATAAAAATTCTCTTTCCCGCTGCTAAAATTTTTGTTGTTTATATCTGTTTTACCACTGAATATCTCCCATACCCAATAGCCCAAAGACTCCGTCTTAACGTTACCCCAAAGTCCGCCAATTATCCATTTACCATTTTGGGGATTATACGATAATACCGGCCGTTGTAAATACACCTCTGTTTGGGTTTCGAACATAGAAAGCGAATCTCCCAAATTCGATTGGTTCAAAAAGTCGTATTTTGCTTTCCCGTTTTCCGAAATTACTCCTGAATTGTTATTCTTTCGATTTGATGAGTCAGTACGATTTTTACGACTTAAATCATTCGTTTCAATAATGCTTCCGATCGCCAAATAAATGGTTTGTCGGTACAGTTTGGTAACATCTCTAGGTTTGCTTAAATGCAATAAGCCCAAATAATTGTTTCCCGAATTACTAGAAAATTCCAAATCTTCCCAAAACATTGTATTGATGTCATAAGGAATCACTCTACTCAAGTGCTCTTCCATTCTTCCTTCATCCGAAAAACGCATAAAATGAACCGAAGTTCCACGTTTTTCCTTTTTTATGTATCCCAAAATAAATGTGAAATCCAATGAATGACTTCGAACGATTACATCGTCGGAATTAATTTCTTTTAAAGGCAATACATCCAACAACTTGGTTTCAATTTCCCCCTTCAGGTTGTATGATAATCGATTAAGGTAAAGAAGGAATCCTTGCCTTCCTTTTTTGGTAGCAGATAGCCAACAAACCATACTGTCGGTTGTCCATACCCTCAATACCCATGTTTTTTTGGGAACGTCAATAAAACGATCTTCTTGTATAGCAAAATCCTCATCATACCATTCTAAACTAAACCCATCTTTTAAATACATGGAAACATAATTCATGGTATAGGTACCGTAATCATTCTCTCCAATGGGTAAATGATAGAGACTTTTCTTTTGATTAAGTTGTGGCTTGTTTGCCATTACATAATTCTGAGCAGATAAAATTCCTCCAAAAGCAAGCAATAAATTGCACAAAAACCAACTACGATTTATACCATATTTACGCATTTTTTGCATAGCTAATCTTCGAATGGCAAATTACAACTAATTTTGTATGTGGTGTAAATCCATCAACCATTAAATACTAAATACATATTTACTAGTGCACGAAAACAAAAAAAAACACGAAAAAGCCATTTTAATTGGTATTCAAACCCAAGATCAAAATACGTCAATTGACGAATACCTCGACGAATTGGAGCAGTTATGCTTTACTTCTGGGGCTATTGCAACTAAACGATTTACCCAAAAATTAGAACATCCCAACCCCAAAACCTTTGTTGGAAAAGGGAAAATTGAGGAAATTGCCGAATTCTGCAAGGCAGAATCCATCGATATTGCGATTTTTGACGATGACCTGAGTCCCGCACAAATCCGAAACGTGGAACAACAGCTAACAGACGTTAAAGTACTAACCAGAACTCATTTAATCCTAGATATTTTTGCCAAAAATGCAAAAACAGCTCAGGCAAAAACTCAAGTTGAATTAGCTCAAAGCATATTTATGCTTCCTCGACTCACTGGATTGTGGACCCACTTAAGTAAACAAAAAGGGGGGATTGGTATGAAGGGACCAGGGGAAACTGAAATTGAAACCGACCGACGGGCTCTGAGAAATCGTATTGCCCTGTTGAAAGAAAAACTCGAACACATCGATAAAATCGGCAAAACCCAACGTTCAGCCCGTGATGGTATGTATAGAGCTGCATTAGTTGGATACACCAACGTTGGTAAAAGTACTATCATGAATTTACTTTCTAGGTCTGATGTCTTAGTGGAAAACAAACTTTTTGCTACTCTAGATGCCACTGTACGCAAAATTGTTTTGCCTATTACTACTCCCAATGCTGCAGTTTCTGTAGAAGGTGAGTTAATGGAGCTTACAGAAAATATTCCCATTTTATTAAGTGATACTGTTGGTTTTATACGAAAACTACCCACACTTTTAGTTGAAAGTTTTAAAAGCACTCTTGCCGAAGCATTGGAAGCCGATATTTTGATTCATGTGGTAGATATTTCCAATCCAAAATTTGAAGATCAAATGTTATCCGTGAAAGAAACCCTCCACAGCATTGGAGCTTCCAATAAACCAGAAATTATAGTTTTTAATAAAATGGATGCGTTTAAAGGCAACGACGATTTTTTTGTTGGAAATACTGGACTAAACATCCGTCAATTTGAAGCCAGCTGGATAGCAAAAGAAAATGCGCCCGCAGTATTTATCTCTGCCACGAGCGCATTAAACATCGCGAAACTTCGCGAAATGATTGTTTCAGAGATTACTAAAGTATCTCCAAAACAATACAGATTTTAAAATTTCGATTGATTACAGCTCGTCTTCATTGAAGAAATAGTCATCATCCGTTGGATAATCACTCCAAATTTCTTCAATACTCTCGTACGGCTCTCCATCATCTTCCAATTCTTGCAAATTTTCTATAACCTCCAACGGAGCCCCCGAGCGAATCGCATAATCAATTAGTTCATCTTTTGTAGCAGGCCATGGAGCATCGTCCAAATAACTTACTAACTCTAACGTCCAGTACATAAATTAAAAAGTTTTATTTTCTCGCGAAAATATGTTTTTATTTCAATAAATCAAGTCAAATTTGTATTACCTCAATTATGCATCCCGATTGGCAAAATAATTTACACGTTTATTCTGAGAACTTTTCTTCACCTGAGCCCGCATATCTACAAGACTTAGTTGCATTTACGTGGAAAAAAACCACCAACCCTAGAATGCTAAGTGGGCACCTGCAGGGTCGTCTATTATCGCTCTTAGTTTCTATGAATAATCCAAAAAATGTTCTTGAAATAGGTTCATTCACCGGTTACTCTACCGCCTGTTTAACCGAAAACCTTCATCCGCTATCAAAAATAACCGCCGTGGAGGCTGATGCCGAAATTCTTTACAAAGCAAAAACGTTTTGGTCTAATCATCCGTTCATGAATCGCGTAAATTGGATCCATTCTGATGGAATTTCATTTCTAGAATCCACATCCAATCAATTTGATTTTGTATTTATCGATGCCGACAAACGCAACTACATCTCCTATTTCAAACTATGTGCGGAAAAAATGGTTTCTGGTGGTATTATGATATTCGATAATACCCTATGGAGCGGAAAAGTTACCGATAATCTTATGATTGAATCTGATCTAGATACCAAAACAATGCACGAGTTCAATACCCATATTTCACAGGAAACACATTGGAAAACCCTTATGCTACCCATCAGAGATGGACTTACATTACTGCGATTCAATTAATTGCAAAGATTCTGACAACTTTCTTGTGTAATCTATTGCTTTAACCTCTGATTTTATCCAACAAATCACTCAAAATCATCGCCTCATCTTCGGTAAGCTTGAACTTCTTCATATTCAATTCACCAATAAATGGGTCAATTTTTTTCAAAAGTTCCATTCCAGACTCGTTAATTCGTATGTTCATCTTCCGTTTATTGGATGAATCTACGCATCGTTCAATGTAATTCATTTTCAACAGACGATCACACAACCTAGTTAAATCGGGGTTCTTATCCAACATCACTTCCTTAATCTCTGAAGGATTCAATGAATCTGGATATTTCCCGCGAAGAATTCGAAGCACATTATATTGCTGTGATGTAATTTTATGGTTTTTAAATACCTGCCTAAACTGATCTTCAACCCAACCATTCGTAAACAGAATATTCACAACCGCTTTATGAACGTTGGACTGAAACTTACTCTGCTTTAATTCGTTTTCTATTTTCACTGTTTTTGGATTTAGGCGCTTTTATTTTTCGGGGGATATTTTTACCCACCCTTCCTTCGTATTTTTGACCATACAAAGAAAATAAAAAAAACTAACTTTGAAATCAATTATGAATTTTCAAAATACACTTCATTTTGCACAAGAAAAAGATCAACACGATTCATTAAAAAATTTTCGAAATGAATTTATTTTTACCACAGATAATTCAGGCAATAAACAACTCTATTTCTGCGGTAATTCTTTGGGTTTACAACCTAAAAATGCTAAAAACGCATTAAACAACGAATTGGAAGATTGGGCAAAATGGGGTGTTGAAGGCCATTTTCATGGAAGAAAACCTTGGTTTCATTATCATAAATTTCTTACCAATTACTCCGCCGAAATAGTAGGAGCAAATCCGATTGAAGTGGTAGTAATGAACCAACTCACTGTAAACTTGCACCTTTTAATGGCAAGTTTCTACAAACCATCCAATTCCAAATATAAAATCATCATGGAAGCAGGTGCCTTCCCTTCTGATATGTACGCAGTTGAAAGTCAAGTGGTTTTTCATGGCTTTGATTATAATGATGCAGTAATTGAACTAAAACCCCGCCAAGGTGAACACACACTAAGAACCGAAGACATTTTACAAGCCATCGATGACAACAAAGATCAAATTGCACTAGTTTTTTTTAGCGGTGTCCAATACTACACTGGGCAGTTATTCGATATTGAAAAAATTACAAAAAAAGCCCACGAAATTGGCGCAATTGCTGGCTTCGATTTAGCACATGCTGCTGGTAATGCCGAATTAAAACTCCATGAATGGAATGTGGATTTTGCTGCATGGTGTTCCTACAAATACCTCAATTCAGGACCAGGTAATGTTTCCGGCATATTCATACATGAAAAACATGCTACCAATCCCAATACCTTTAGACTTGCAGGTTGGTGGGGATACAAAGAAGATAAACGCTTCTTAATGCAACGAGGCTACCAACCAGAATTAGGTGCTGCAGGTTGGCAAATGTCCAATGCCCCCGTTTTTGGTATGGCAGTTCACCTTGCCTCACTAGAAATATTTCACAAGGCCGGAATGCAGAACTTAAGAAACAAAAGCATCGAACTAACTGCCTACTTGGAGTTTGTTTTAAACCAAGCTCAAATCATGAACCCCAAACTCAAATTCGAAATTATAACTCCTCTCAATCCCAATGAAAGAGGCGCGCAACTCTCTATTCTGGTTTTGGAAAACGGCAAACAAATTTTCGACCATCTCACCCAAAATAACATCATCGTTGATTGGAGAGAACCCAACGTGATTCGAATTGCACCTACACCATTATACAACTCATACCAAGATGTTTTCGAATTAGGAAGAATTCTATCACGTTATTAAGGGTGCCTCTTTTTACAATTACACACTGCATTTCTTTTATCCGTTAAACAATTGCTTTGGTCAATTATTTAAACCAAATCCAAATCTTTTAAAACGGTTTTGATTCGAAAATTGTAGATTTGTATAAACCTTAAATTTACCTAACATCACAATTCAACAGTACTAATTTAACTATCAAATACACATCCCCTAATAATAACTCGCTTAAATAAATAACGAAAAGTAGAATGATCGAAGAACCAAAATCACCCAAACAAAAACCCAATGGATTTAAATTTAACCATTATTGGATTTATGGAATACTTTTTATAGTCTTTCTCGCACTTAATTTTTTACCCAGAAGCGCCGGGCAATCTGCCAATTGGAACGAAGTGCGTGAAATGATTTTGAAAGGCGATATCAAAGAAATTAAATTAATTAACGACCGTTACCTTGAGGTTTATTTAACCAAAGACGCTAGCGAACAAAAAAATCATTCCAAAGCCAAAAGAAGAGAAGATATGTTTGGTCAAACCGAACCAAACTATTCTTTCGAAATTGAAAAAGGTTACTTTAATGATGAAATCAAAGACATCAAAAAACAACTACAAAACCCCAATTCATTGGTTATCAAATACGAAAGTCAAAGCGACATTTTTGGCCAATTATTCCAGTGGGTTTTCTTCATCGCTATCTTCTTAATATTTTGGAATCTCGCCTTCAAACGCATGGGCGGAGGCGGAGCATCTGGCGGTGGCCCAAATATTTTCTCTATTGGTCGCGCTAGAGCACAACTTTTTGACAAAGACACCAAAGTAAATGTTTCTTTCAAAGACGTTGCGGGCCTTGAAGAAGCAAAAGAAGAAATCATGGAAATTGTGGATTTTTTGAAAAATCCAAAAAAATATACCGACTTAGGTGGCAAAATTCCTAAAGGCGCCCTCCTTGTAGGTCCTCCAGGTACAGGTAAAACTCTTCTTGCTAAAGCGGTTGCGGGTGAAGCCGGTGTACCATTCTTTTCTTTGTCGGGTTCTGATTTTGTTGAAATGTTCGTGGGTGTGGGCGCTAGTCGTGTAAGAGACCTTTTCAAACAAGCAAAAGAAAAAGCACCTGCCATTATATTCATCGATGAAATAGATGCCATCGGCCGAGCAAGAGGTAAGAATCTAATCCAAAGCTCTAATGATGAACGTGAAAATACTTTGAACCAATTATTGGCAGAAATGGACGGTTTCGGAACAGACTCAGGTGTTATTATTCTTGCCGCTACCAACCGTGCTGATATATTAGATAGTGCCTTAATGCGTCCTGGTCGTTTCGACCGACAAATTTCCGTTGACAGACCAGATATTGTTGGTCGCGAACAAATATTTGGTGTACATCTTCGACCACTAACCAAATTGAGCCCCGATGTTGATGCTCATAAACTTGCTCTTCAAACACCAGGTTTTGCAGGTGCTGAAATTGCAAATGTTTGTAACGAAGCAGCTTTAATTGCTGCACGTCGCAATAAAAGTATGGTCGAAATGAAAGATTTTCAAGATGCAATCGACCGTGTAATTGGGGGTCTTGAAAAAAAGAACAAAATCATCTCTCCCGAAGAAAAGAAAATTGTTGCTTATCATGAGGCAGGGCACGCCGTTGCTGGTTGGTTCCTAGAATTTGCTGACCCTCTTCTTAAGGTTTCCATTGTACCAAGGGGTGTGGCAGCATTAGGATATGCACAATATCTTCCCAAAGAGCAATACCTATACCGCACTGAACAATTACTTGATTCTATGTGCATGACCCTTGGGGGAAGAGCAGCTGAACAAATATTCTTTGGTAAAGTATCTACCGGTGCTCAAAATGATCTTGAACGGATTACTAAACTCGCTTATAGTATGGTTACAATCTACGGTATGAGTGAAAAAGTTGGGCAAGTAAGTTATAACGATCCAACAGGTGAATACGGTTACCAAAAACCTTATTCTGAAACAACAGCTGAAATTATAGACAAAGAAGTTAGATCTATGATCGACTCTGCTTACCAAAGAACCATTCAATTGTTAACCGATAAAAAAGCCCAGGTTGAAACCATTGCTTTGGAACTATTAAGCAAAGAGATAATTTTTAAGTCGGATATTGAAAGACTTATTGGAAATCGACCATTTGAAGAAGGTGAGGTTGCTCAACAAGTAGCCGAATTGAATCAAAGAACGGCAATAGCTGAAAATAGTTCGGTTACCGAGACTCCATCCGATACCGAAAACCAAAATATAGAATCTAACCCAACTAACGACCAAGAGTTAGATTCCAACGATTTTAACCATAATTAATCCTAATTTTGCACATTCACTTCGCAATGTACGGAGTGTAATAACAAACTTGAATTAATCATCTCAAAAGAGACATTACCGTATTTAAAATGAAAGTTCTAAATACAGTAATGCCTCTTTTTGTATGTATGTTGATTTCCCTTTTATGTTCTGATTATCCTAATTCCTGAAGCTGAATTAAATTATAATACAGCCCCTTGTGTGCCAATAACTCTTTATGATTTCCAACCTCAACAACACGACCTTTGTCAAGCACAACTATTTTATCAGCATGTAAAACCGTACTCAATCTATGTGCAATAACCAAACTTGTTCGATTCGTCATAAGCGTCTCTAAAGCAGCTTGAACCGCCTTTTCACTCTGACTATCCAAAGCGGAAGTGGCTTCATCCAGAATCAAAATTTCTGGGTTTTTTAACAAAGCGCGAGCAATTGCTAGTCGCTGTTTCTGTCCACCTGATAATTTCCCCCCACGCTCACCAATTTCAGTCTCATAACCCATTTCCATTTCCAATATAAATTCATGAGCATGTGCGGCTCTACAAGAGCTGATTATTTCATCAGAACTTACTTCTGGCAATCCTAAAGCAACATTATTTCTTACCGAATCATTAAACAATATACTTTCCTGACTTACAACACCAATTAATCCCCGTAAATCTTCTTGTCTGAGATTTCGAATATCAATGCCATCTATTGTGATACTTCCCCGAGTAACATCATAAAAACGAGCCAATAAATCGGTAATCGTAGTTTTACCAGCACCTGAAGGACCTACCAACGCAACCATTTCACCCTTTTTAATTTCTATGTTTATATTAGATAATACACTATTACCCGAATTATATTCAAAATCCACTTGTTTAAACTCGATTTTTTCTTCAAACTTAGCGCTTACAGGTTGTTTTGGCTCTTCAACCATAACAGGTGCTGTTACCAATTCTTGAATTCGTTCTAAACTTGCCATACCCTTCTGAGCCGCATATAATGCATTAGAAAAAGCTTTAAATGGTGGAATTAATTGACTGAAAATCGCGAAATAGGTCAGAAAAAACTCTGGATCTAATTCATTTCTAAAAACCATACTTCCACCTAACCACAATAAAACCGCTGAAACCGTTATTCCAATGGTTTCAGATATAGGCGATGATAAATCATATCTACGTTGAACCGAAATATTATTCTTGGTATATTCAAGATCCTGTTGGCTGTAGCGATTAAAAAAGAACTTCGAAGCATTAAATGATTTAATAATTCGTATTCCACCTAATGTTTCTTCAAAAGAACTCATCACTCTACCCAAAAGCTGCTGATTCTTTGAAGACTTCCGTCTTAATGACCTTCCAATTAACCCAATAATTAACGCAGTGATTGGCAAAAAAAGCAAAATATAGAGTGTTAACTTAAGCGACAAAACAACCAAGGCAATCATGAATATGATTATGTTCAAGGGTTGAAAATACAAAGCCTCCAATGAAACCATCAAAGCAAACTCTATCTCTTTTATGTCATTGCTCATTCTAGAAATCAAGTCGCCTTTTCTTTCATTATTAAAAAATGCAATAGGTAATTTCAAACACTTTTCATAAATATCCAATCTCATTTTTCTTACACTCCTATTTCGAATCAGCACCATGAAATTCATGGCTGTAAAACGAGAAATATTCTTAAATACGGTAATTACTACCAAACCAATACTCAGGTAAGCCAATGCTTTGTATGGCTCTCCCAAAGCAATATTTGCAAACCAATTAAGAAAAGAATCATAGATTCTCGAAAACCACTCCCCCACACCATGTGTACCAGATTTCAACTTCGTTGTATCTTGGTCTTTTGAAAATAAAAACCGCAACACCGGCATTATCATCAAAAGAGATGTTAGTTGAAATACTATGTAAAATAGATTAAACAGAAAATTACCAAATATAAGCCCCTTGTAATCAGAGGCATATTTTAAAAATTTAAATACAGCTTTCAAATCAAGACAAAGTTACAAATTAGTCGTTTCAATCGCTACATCTGTTCAAAGCGGAACACTTTTCACCCAAAAAAAATCCGTTTTATTCGAAAAATCTGTGATACTATAATAAAAAAGGGATAACAATTGTTATCCCTTTTTTATTATAAAGAACCTAAATTCTCTTACTTAATAATTACGCGTTGACTATAAATCTTACCGTCAACCTGAGTGGACAATACAAATACACCGTTCAAACCCGTCAAATCCAAGTTATAAACCAAAGTATTATTTGCAGTACCACAATCAATCATGGTATTAATTTGTTTCACTAATCGGCCACTTAAATCCAATACTTCCAATTTCTCTATCATTTTCTTGGATTCAATACTTATTTGCCCATTACTTGGATTAGGGTAGCAACGCATTCCCGCTGCTGCGAATGAGTTCACAGAATTTACCTCATTATCTTTTATAGTAACCGCTATGATTGAATCTTTTCCAATCATACCTGGACCATTTAGATTTCTCAAGGCAAAAACAATCGTTTTGTCGCCATCGTAAACTGCATCGTCGGAGATATTTGCTCTTACAACATAGAAATTATTGTTCTTCTTCACACTGATTGTGCGAGTTGCATAATCAAAGTCTGTTGGAGAAACCGCTGTTCCGCCAATTCGAACTACATCAATGCTGAAATTCTCATCTGTTGGGAGAATATTCAATTCCATTGTGAATGAATCCGCTAACTCTGTTATTTCATCAACAGATTTGGAAAATTTAATTGTTGGCAATGAAGCTGGAGTAAAGTCATTCAACGAACGAGGCGCTAAATAGTATTTCTCAAAATAAGGAGCTTTATTATCAAATTGAATTCCTAAACCGGTAACATTGAAATACCCTGTTGGAGCAGTAGTACCATCAATATTAGTTTCAGCATCGATATTTAAAGTATCAATTCTACCATCGGTGCTCTCCACGCGAACATATTTAAATCCATTCGCACTTAAGGCAGTTTCAGGCCATTCCAAAGCATCTACTAGTTTTACTCTTCTCAATTGGATTAAATCTGACTCATGCTGCTCTCCAATTTTTGCGTTCAACACAACAGGAGATTTTAACTTTGAATTAGATCCCAACCAAACGATAGTGTCTAAGTTGTCCATTTGACCACTTCCTTGGAATTGAGAAACCCTTCCTTGAATCATAACTGAATCTCCTTCGTTAACCGTATATCCAAAGGTCTTACTTGGAGAGAATACTCCAATTCCGCCCGTTTGATCACGAACAGTAAAGCCCAAACCTGCACTGCGTGTATTCACTCCGTAAACTACTCCAAAGATGCGACATTTAACACCAGAAGAATCCATGGTTCCATCACTCTTTGTTTGTTTATTGATTTTACCTACAGAATAAATGGGCAAATCATCATCCAAAATATTCACAATAAATGAATCTGGTTGTAGAATGATAACGTTAGATACATTTATCAATCCAAATTTTATGCGTTCGTTACCTTCGAAAATAGCGTCATCTTTGATAGGCACATTGAACACAAATGTATCAGGTGTTGTGTTTGTGATGGTTTTGATTTGTGAGGTAGGATTAAATGTAAAATCTAAACCTTCCTTAGCGCTACTTTCAGCGGTATACAAACGCAATGCGAAATCTCCTCCAGCATCTTTCTTACTAACAACACGAACTTTTACATCTACTGATTTACCCGATTCATTTATATTCACTGATTTACCAAGCATTTGAATGGTACTTGGACCATCATTATCGATAATCACTACACGAATCAATGAATCACGAATAATTCCATCTCCAGAAACCTTGCGAATTACCAAATTAATAGTATCATCTGGATCTGCTTTTACATCATCTCCCACTTTAGCAAAAATGGTTACTGAATCAGGGCCAGTAGATTTACCAAATGAAAATGTTGTATCATTGTTGGTTTGACTCAAAGAAAACTCAGAAGGTATAAGTGTACTGTCTCCTTTTGATTTAACCATCAATCTAATTCTGGATTGAGTAGTCACTCCACGGTCAATTTTAATTTCAATCCCTACTTTACCCGCACCTTCATTCACCTTTACTTCTCTTGCTTTAACTGAAACATACGCATCATCGTTATCTAAAATATCGATTCCGTGAGATGTTTCGGTGCCCAGTTTACTGTTCGTTGGCTGATCTAATTTCAAAAATATAGATTCAGTTCCCTCAGAAATATTATCATCCACCAACGTAATAGATGTGGTATCAAATCCATCATATCCTGGTTTAAATGTAATCGTTTTTGGTGTTGTTAAACTGTAATCTGTTCCTGATCCAGTTGCTGTACCTCCACTTACCGTTAAACGAACTGTTTGATCCTCTGAATTACTGTATTTACGTGAAACATAGATATCCACTTTCCCAGAACCTTCATTCGTTGTAGAATTTCGTTTCCAAAACTGTATCTCCGGTTGAATCAATGGTGCCTCGAATTGGCTAATTTTCACAGGATTTGAAATTCCACCATTCACGTTTTTAGTGTTAACAGATCCTGGACCCCATACACCATCCTTATCAAAATTGTTATAAACAACTAAACTCGTTTTTGAATTAAGTTGAATGATTGATCGAACCCCCGAATCCAAATCGTTTGGAATAAAACTTCCCCATCTGCCTGCTTTACCAAACACCGAATCCCTAAACCATACTGGAACATTTGATGTCGTAGGAATCACAAATGTTGCCCCTATGTGAGCATCACCCTGAATACCAGCAATGGTTAACGGCCGTCCTTGACCTGTTGTGTTATCATACAAAGCAACAAAATTCGCAGTATCACCGAATGATTTACCCCATATTCCTGTACCAGAATTTGTAGAAGAAGTGGTACCATAGCTTATCACTTTCAATGAATCTTGGCAATAGTACTTTAATGTGTCGTTCGATTGAATACCCAAAAATGTAATGGATAAATATAAATTATTACCCGCAGTAAAACGACCTGTACCCGTTCCAACGATTCCAAACCAACCTTCATAATCACCCGTCATCGATGCTGTTATCGTATCATGTTCAGTCGTTGTAAATGAAGGATTTGTAATGTAATACTGCTTACCGTTAGGTTTAACATACATGCCATTCCCAGCTCCAGGAGTCAAAGATGTACTAGACATTTCTTGTAAACTACAAGCCCTGATTATATATTTATAGGATGAATTTGGCATCAAATTCATAATTCTCAGACGAGCATAAGTAACACCACGCCCATTACTCGCGCCGCTTGCCATATACTGTGGCACCATAACTCCAACCACATTTTGTGAGGATCGTTGCGCATTTGACTTCTGAAATAGCGTGGTCAATAGCAGCAACACAATAAAAAAGTATCTTTTTCTCATATTGAAAACTGTTTCCAACAAAAATAGACATTTTAATTTGGAATTTATTACCTGTTTGTTAAACCTAAAGCACATACCCCAATTCTAACATTAAATTGACTTAATAATGCCCGATAACAAGTTTCAATCGTAGCTCCAGTAGTTATAATGTCATCCACAATTAATAACAACGTGGATTTTTCCTTACCCTCAATATCATTTCTTACTTCCTCCGAAAGCGCAGCATGATTAATTCCAAATACCCCAGCCATGTTTTCAAAACGTGAAATTCTATTCATCCGCGTTTGTGAATCCCTCATTACCCGACGCTCTATAATGGATTCTTGAACCTTAAATCCGCATACACTTGATATTCCCTTTGCTATTTCCTCCGTTTGATTATATCCTCTTTTTTTTCTTTTTTCGGGAGACATTGGAACCGGTATTAATTGTACATTATGCCTTTTCAACGCATCCATCTCCAACAAATTTTCTCCCATTAGTTTCCCCAAATGTTCAGCCATTGCAGGGTTGCCTTTGTACTTTAACTCCTTCACTATCTGTGAAGTTTTACTACCACTGCGATATTCCATCCATCCCCAACAAAAATCAAAATTACACCGTCCCCAGAATACCTTACCAACCAAATTATTCATGCTTGTATCATATATATCTATCAATGGCAAATTATAAAAGCAATCCATACATAAATACATCTCATATTGCCCCCAAAGTGTTGAATCACAAACCGCACAGTGCCTTGGATAAACTAAATCCAAAATTTCCTTGTAAACCACATTCTGTTGCAAAACTTTTCTTAAATCTAGAATCTTTTTCATTTTATCGATTATTTAATCATCTCTACACTTCATTTTAACTTTTCCCTTAAAATTCATGGTGTTTTGTACGACCTTTGTTTTGCAATTTTTTCACATTTTATTTCCTTACTTATATGTCAAAACGAAATCAGTTAACTGAAAATCCCGATATCCCCAAGGCCAAAATTTCCAAAGAGAATTTAAAAAAGTCGCTCAGACTGTTTCGATATATGTCTAAAAAAAATCGATGGTTATTCGCTTTAGGTACTCTTTTCTTAGCCATTTCTGCAGGAGCATCCATCATGTTTCCTAAACTAATCGGTAATATGATGGACGGCGTTTTCGTTTATGATAAAACCGGAATTTCAACCGCTCCAAACTCCTCTAAGTTAAGAGAAATAGCATTTTATTTTATTTACTTATTTGCAGTTCAGGCCTTATTTAGCTTCTTAAGAATTGTTCTTTACGTTAAAGTTACTGAGAACATGACCTTTGCCATTAGAAGAGATCTTTTTAAATCCATAATGGGTCAAAAATTAGATTTTTTTCACAACAACCGCGTTGGCGAGATTTTATCGAGATTCAGCTCAGATATCGCGCAAATTCAAGATACTTTTACCACTAACCTTGCCATGTTCTTAAGACAAATATTGGTGGGTTTAGGCGGTGTAATTCTCATATTTTATACTTCCAATGAATTGGCCCTTTATATGTTGGCAACCATTCCTGTGATTATTGTAATTGCTCTATTTTTTGGGAAATTTATACGATCCATTTCCAAAGAAGTTCAAGACATTACTGCAAAAAATAGCATAATTGTGGAAGAAACTACTTCAGGAATTGTCAATGTTAAAGCATTTACAAACGAAGAATTTGAATTGAATCGATACATTTCAAATGCTGACTACTTGCAAAAAGAAAGTATCAAACGCGGTTATTGGAGAGGAGCATTTTCATCATTTATTATTATTTGCTTGTTTGGAGCTATTGTTTGGCTAATTTTTATGGGATTAGGAATGGTACAACAAGGCCAACTTGCCGTAGGCGAATTATTCAACTTCATGTTATTAACAGCATTCGTTGGGGCAAGTATCGGTGGATTAGCCGAGCAATTTGTTCAAATTCAAAAAACACTCGGTGCCATTGATCGTGTACTTGATATTATTGATTCACCAATAGAACAAAATGATGTTACTGATAATATCCCTATTAATGCTTCCCTTAAAATAGAAAATATCCAATTCGCTTATCCTACTCGGCCCGAAAACTTAATTATACACAATATTTCTTTTAATTTAAATCCTGGAACTACTACCGCTCTTGTTGGTCCTAGTGGGTCAGGGAAAACTACTATTACCGCCCTTCTCTATCAATTCTATCAACCCGATTCCGGGAAAATACTATTGAATGATTCCAATATCCAAACCTTGAATCTACATGATTATCGATCTCTTTTCGCATTGGTTCCACAAGAAGTCATCCTATTCGGTGGTACAATTCTCGAAAATATCGCTTACGGCAACCCTAAAGCCGATCTTGAACAAATTCACCAAGCTGCTAAAGATGCTTATTGTTGGGATTTTATTCAAGAATTTCCTGATGGTTTCAATACCGAAGTGGGGGATAGAGGTTTAAAATTATCCGGAGGACAAAAACAAAGAATCGCAATAGCTAGAGCCATCTTAAGAAATCCTCAGTTCTTAATCTTAGATGAAGCCACTTCCGCCCTTGACTCAGAAAGCGAATTTGAAGTTCAAAAAGCACTACAGAAATTAATGCATAATCGAACTTCTTTGGTAATTGCTCACCGTTTAAGCACTATTCGAAACGCTGATAATATTCTCGTTATGAAAAAAGGAAAAATTCTTGAATCTGGAAACCATGCTGAACTCATGAATCTCAACCACGGTATTTACAAAAATATGGTTGAAAAACAATTAGACCCGAGCGATTTTTTCTCCGATGTACAATAGAAATTTCTAATAAACTTTAACAATCGTATTCTATTCCCCAATAATCTAACCCTATGATTTTAAAATGGTTTAAATACGCATTCATTCTAATTTGCCTAGCAGTAAATCCAATTTTTGCTCAATCCAATGATCAACTAGCTCGACAGCTTTTTGAAGACAATGCCTACGATAAAGCAGTGTTGCTTTACGAAGACCTCGTTGATAAAGATCCCCAAAACCAAGAATACTACGAAAATTATATTCAGAGTCTTATTCAACTAGGTGAACACAGAAAAGCAATTAAACACATAAAAAAAATAGGTAAAAAAAGCCAAAATCCTCTCCAATTCTTAGTGGATGAATGCTGGGTCCTTTCCCTGAAATCCGATACAAAAAACGAAAGCGATAAACTATTCACTTTCATTCTAGAAAAATCAAAAAACAATACCAATATTGCTCTTCTGACTTCAGATCTTTTCAAGTACCGCAATCAAACCGATAAATCCATTCAAATCCTCCAGCAAGCCGAAGAAATATTTGGTGATAACCCCCAAATTTCCAATGAGATTGCCATCCTTTATTTGGAAAATGGCAATCGTTTAAAAGCATTGGAAAGATACCTCGATCTCATGGTTGGTTCTAATATTAGATACGAACAACTTAAGCAGATTTTTGATACCTATATCACTGATAGTGCAGATATTGTATCTCTTCAGCAACTGTTGATGGTAAAAATCCAAGAATATCCCAATGTGCCCGCTTTAGCTGAGTGGTTAAAATGGACTTTTGTGAATCTCCAAGACTGGGACAAAGCTTTTATTTACGCAAAATCATTAGATAAAAGACTTAGAGAAGATGGCCGAAGAGTATTTGATGTAGGCCAACTCGCATTTTCGAACCAATCTTACGCCACCGCTGAGAAATGTTTTTTATATTGTGTAGGATTAGGAGAAAATGGAATGGACTTTTCTCGTTCTCAAACATTTCTGCTTCTAAGTCGATACAACAAATTAAAACAACAATCTATCGATAATGCAGATTGGAATTTATTGATATCCGATTGTAAAAAATTCATTTCCAATAGCGGCCCCATAAACGAAACACTACCCGTAGCCGAAATACTCAGTCAAATCTACTTACAAAGGCTCAAAAACACAGACTCGGCAATTGCAGTTTTAGAACTTTTTGTCGAATCAAAAAGCCTACAAAAATCTACCTTAGCCCAAGCTAAAATTGCTCTCGCCGAAGTTCTAACTGTTTCTGGTGATGTATGGCAAAGTGAACTGCTGTTTGCTCAAGTAGAAAAAGCATATCCAGAAGATAATTTGGGTCAATTAGCCAAATTTAAAAGAGCCGAATTATCCTTTTTTCGAGGCGATTATGAATGGGCAAATATGCAACTCGACGTACTTAAAGGAGCAACATCTAAAATCATTTCGAACGACGCAATGGAGTTATCCTTGTGTATCACTGACAATTTAGGAATCGACAGTAATTTTACTGCAATGAATTACTTCTCAAAAGCCAAATTATATCAAAAAATGATGCTTTTTGATAGTGCAACCTACTATGCCAATTTGATCACCGTCCAGTTTCCCTCACATTCTTTGGGGGATGACGTTCTATTTTTAAAAGCAACTATTTCAGAATCAATAGGAGATTTTGAACGTGCAAAAGATCTTTATAACACTTTAATAGGGGCATATCCAAACGATATTCTAGCAGACAATGCCTATTATCAACTTGCACAATTGTATCAGTTCAAATTAAAAAATCCTGAAAAAGCGAAAGAAGCTTACCAAAACATTATTGAAAAACACACCAACAGCATTTTTATCGTAGATTCACGCAATCAATTTAGAAAATTGCGAGGTTTCTAATTATGATCAATAATATCATTATCTATCGTTTATTCCTTTTTACCGTGTTCAACACACTAAACATCAAAACGCATATTGTTGCCCGTTTTCGCATTTCAATTAATGCAAATATCCTTTTTAATTCCAATTTCTCCAGCTTTTTCTTCTCCGAAAAACACCATATTCAACAACCCGTTCCCATTATTATTTTATTCACTTTTCTCCTTTCGGGGGACTTAAAAGCGCAAGTCGAAAATAATATTTTCAATTCCCATTTAACAACTGCAATTGAACTGAATAATTTAAAACCCGATAGTCATTCCAACATCAGATCTTCAGAAATTTATTCTCCTTGGATGATTTATTCAACAAAATTCAAAAGCGCCGAATTCAATCATTCTTACATTTCCGATTATTCTCCAATTACAGGAAAGAACATTTTAGGTTTAACATCACTAAACTACTTCAAAAACAATGAATACAGCGAATATCACAATCCCGGTGAGACATTTTTAGGTACACAACTGATTTTAGGATTAAACAATGTTAATTTAAAACACAAAGAAAGATATTTTAAAGAATCCAAGAATTCCAATAGAAGCAACCTTCTGAAATCAAGCTTGAATTTAGGACTATTATTAAACTACTATTATGGAGGCAATCAAGCGCAACTATTCCCATTGATGAACATACAATATTTCTTCAAAAAATCGCATTTCACTTTTGGAAGTCTCAATTCAAATACAAACCACCGATTACTCGAAGCACTTTATAATTATGAATTTACCTTTACCAGACCCATTGAATATGGCCTAGAATACCGTAAATACTCTAGATTCCTCGATTTCAATTCTTGGCTGGAATTTAGGCAATTAGCTATCCGAAAAACATCCCAACAAGAAATAATTGCCTTCGGTAACCGATTCAATTTTAAAGTCATTCCTGCTAAACTCCATAATACAGGAAGACTTTCAATTCCAATTCAAACAATAGTTTACCATAAAGGTGGTGAAGCACTCGCAGTGGGCAAACCTATTAGCACATTGTTCAATTACGCAGCTGGATTAAAATATACATCCAACAGAAATTTCTGGAATGCTGAACTTTTTTATCTAAGCTCGAATGATATTTCCCCGGGAACATTAAAAACTTTAAAAAATGGACATGCTGTTTTGTTCAACACATCAATTCATTTTAACAATCATTTAAACTTAGTAATATCCTATTTTAACGGCTATAATTTTTCGAGTCCACTTGGAGCTAAATTATTTACTAATGAATATGTTGCGATTAATGATTCCCGTTCTCACCGAAGGGAATTAATTCAAACTAGAATTATTTACAGCAAACGAATACCAAATAGCCCTTCGATAATTGATTTCCGGGTAGAACCAATTTACATTATGGATAGAAACCAAATTGCCTTTTCTACCGGTCTTTACTTCAAATACATCATAGGTAACTATATCTACTAATGAAAAAAACCAATGTATAATACCACATGATGCTATTTATCACATTGAATCATTCATATAAAATATTCCTATCTACCTGAAAGGGTCATCTATTCTATCGCTTTTCAACGAAAATTAGCAAAAATCGAATTTAACGAAATTACAAAAAAAAGAGAAGAAATAATACTAAATCTAACCTTTTATGATTATTTAACCTCTAGACTTATCTGTGGCCAACACCATTCTAATTCCTAGGTTGGCACCAATCTCCATCACATCCACCATTTGTTGAACGGTGAGATTTCGATCCAATCTCAAAACCACATTCAAACGATTTTCTGGATTTTCTGGGTCATAGAATTCATCTCGACTTTTAATCAGTCTTTGTTGTAAAACATCCAAAGAAACAGGTGTTTTTTCATTCGCTATAAAGTAAAAAATCTGCGATTTAGTTTCGTCATTTTCATCAAACTTAACCGTTAAAATAAACGGTTTTGTTTGAACAGTTGAAGTGGTTTTCGCTTTTGGCAACATGATTTTAATCACATTGGGATTCGCCAAAGTACTTGCTATTAGAAAGAATAATAGCAAGAAAAACATGATATCATTCAGAGCGGATGATTCAACCTCTGCATCTTCTCTGTGTCTCCTTCTTAATTTCATCTTTCTTTAGATTAAAATTACAAATGAGATCTAACTAGTATTTCCATCAAATTCAAACTTTGTTCTTGCAATCTTTCTGCAAAACGGTCAATCTTCCTTACATAAAGTTGATAGCCTAAGAAAGCAATTATACCTACCAATAGACCTGCAAAACTCGCTACCATCTTGGTGTAAAGCCCCCCAGAAATAGCTCCAATACTTAAATCGTTTGTTGTAGATATCGAATAGAAAATATTGATTACCCCCCAAATAGTTCCTACAAATCCCAACATCGGAGCAATACGTGCAATCAGACTCAAGTAATGCAAGTTACTTTCCATAGCACTTAACTCAACCGATGCTTTTGTTTCCATTGCACTTTCAATCTCTCGCATATTACTTCCAAGAAATCGCAATCCAGTTGCTATAACTTGTGCTTGCGCAGATGGTGTTCGATCGCAATAAGCTAATGCGGAATCCGGACGATTTTCTTTTAAACTGTCTTTTACCACATTTATCAGATTACTATCTATTGCTGCTCTTTTGCTGATATAAATATAACGCTCTACAATGAAATAGATGGCTAGCAACAACGAGAAAGCCAATAACGCCATAACTACTCCGCCCTTGGTCATAATTTCGAGTACCGGAGCCGATACGTGTTCCGTTGCGCCTGCAGCGGCAGCATTTTTTGCAGTATCTGCAACTGCTGATGTTGTTTGTAATAAAGTTAAAAATAACATATCTATGCGAAATAACGATTTAACAAGTCAAAATAGTTTACAAGACCATAAGTATTTATCCCCAATATTATAGAAAATTATAAAGCCGTATAATTTTTAACACAGAACACAAAGAAATAATCATATAACTAATGAATTTGCACCCATTTGTATATTTTTTTCTCCCTTTTACCTTCTACTATTTTATTTCAGTAACACCACCACTAATTAGAAACTTGGTGAGAACACTAGGATCTACTTCAATTCTCTCAATGTTGCTTTTTTCAACCACCAAAACTTCCCCAGCTATTGAATAACTCATGGGTAAATAAACAGAACAAAAACCTGGCAATCCCAATTCTTCCAAATCCTCGTCGGTCAAAAATCCCAATCTCCAAGTTGTTTCAGTAATTTTTATTCTCACAGGTTTCGTGAACTTCCTGTTGTCACCTACAAACGCCTCTGTCATGTCCTTAGTAGTACCAAAAATCCATGACAAACCAGGCGCTTTTTCTATAATTCCTTCTAAAAACTCCAGAACCTGCTGTGCAACTACACCCTGTGTAAATCGTCCAATCAATGTAATTGCTATAACACCCGACAACAAATAGACTATGATTTCTATGAATGATAATTCATTTAGATGCAGTAAATCAGTTAGGATTCCCAAAATCCAAATCAAAATTATAATAGTAAGTGCAAGAGGTAAAACTACCAGTAAACCTCGCAGAAACAAATTTATCAAAACCCTCGCTGTAGGTTTCATTTTATTTAATTGTTTATTATTCATATTTTTAGAATCCTCTTATTATTTAGAATACTTTAACAGATCTTTTCCAATATCGGTCCTGTTAAACTTACCGGAAAAATCTATAGTATTAAGTAATTCATATGCCTTTTCCGTTGCTTCTATTATCGAATCGCCCAAACAAGTAACCGCAATAACTCTTCCACCGTTGGTAACCACCTTATTATCTAAAAACTTAGTACCCGCATGAAAAATGTATCCACCGGAGTCGGAAACTTTTCCTGCAATCTTTGAAGTTTGAAATTGGATAATATCACCTTTTTCCACTTTTCCAGGATATCCACTTGCAACAGAAAATACGGTTGCCGAAGTTTCTGCCTTTAATTCAAAATCTATTTCGGATATTCCACCCTTCGCAATCGATAATAATAATTCAATCATATCGCATTCCAATCTTGGAAAAATTGCTTCTGTTTCTGGGTCTCCCATCCGCACATTATATTCAATTACCTTAGGATTGCCTTGAACGTTCATCAATCCCAAAAACAAAAAACCCTTAAAAGGATGTCCGTTGGAGGCCAAACCGTCGAAGGTAGGTTTAAGTATTTCATTTTCAACCTTATGCATAAACGCTGAATCTGCAAATGGAACAGGACTTACAGCACCCATGCCTCCGGTGTTTGGTCCTAAATCTCCATCCATGATTCGTTTGTAATCTTTAGCAGATCCCAATATTTTATAATCCTCACCATCAGAAACAGCAAATACAGAAATCTCTATCCCGTCTAAAAACTCTTCTACAACCACCTTATTTGAAGCATTCCCAAACATTTTACCAATAATCATTTCTTGAAGAATTTGCTTTGCTTCAGTTAATTTTGAAGTAATTATTACCCCTTTACCCGCGGCCAATCCATCGGCTTTTAAAACATAGGGCGGTGTTAAACTATCTAAAAAACTATCTGCTTCAGCCAAATTTTGAGCATCAAACGATCGATACCTTGCCGTTGGTATATGATGTTCGATCATGAATTTTTTAGCAAAATCTTTACTTCCTTCCAACCGCGAACAATACATATCAGGTCCTGCAACAGCTACCTTCCTTGAGCTTATTGTTTCATTGTTTTTATTTAAAATGAAATCAGTAATACCGGCACATAAAGGATCTTCATTTCCAGGCACCAATAAATCAATTTGTTCTTTTACACAAAAATCCCAAACCTCATTAAAATCAAGTGGATTGATACCAACATTTTCGCCAATTAATGAAGTTCCAGCATTTCCAGGAGCAATAAAAAGCTTATTCAGCAATGAACTTTGACCAATAAAATAAGCATAGGCATGTTCTCTTCCACCAGAACCTAGTAATAATATATTCACATAACAAAGTTACGTTGAAAGCATCGAATAGATAGATTTTTATCTGATTTTTTACTCATCAGAAAAATTCATAGACCCAAAATTGAAATCCATATTTTCGCGATCGATAACCTTTCTTGGTTCAATTTGTTTGGGTTTCTGTCTTTTTAACCTCTCAACATAGGCTACCTCTTTGTCTGATAAAAAGCGCCATTTACCTCTTCCAAGCTTGAGTTTATCGAACTCGCCAATCAATACTCGGTCCAAAGCTTCTACTTCGTATTTGAAGTGTTCAAACATTCTTCGAACAATTCGATTCCTTCCTGAATGTATCTCCACACCCAATATAGACGGATCATTCTCGTCTACAAAACCCACTTGTTCGAAATTCATGAATCCATCCTCTAAGTCGATTCCTTCTACCCATGATAACATATGTTCCTTAGATGGTTTCCGATCCAACTTTGCCCGATAGATTTTTTTAATCTCAAAACTCGGATGAGTCATTTTTTGAGCAAATTCACCATCATTGGTCAGTAACAAGACACCAGTAGTATTTCTATCTAACCTTCCAACTGGATATATCCGCTCTTTCCCAGGTAAATCAATTAACTCCATTACGGTTTTACGACCGTCAGGATCATCTGTTGTTGTAATATATCCCTTGGGTTTATTTAAAAGTATATATACCGGCTTTTCAGGCATGATACGTCTTCCATCCACCTTTATTACATCTTTGGGACCCACTTTTGAACCCAACTCTGTTACTACATTTCCATTGACTTGTACTAAACCCTGAGCAATTAGTGCATCTGCTTCTCTGCGACTACACAAACCTGAATTCGAAATATAACGGTTCAATCGGATTTCTTCCTGCATTAATTTGCTGCCTTTTTGTAACCCTTCTCCGTATTTCTGCAAATCTCGATTTGCACCCTTATACCCAAAACCCGCTTTTACACTTTTTGATTCTATCCGCTCTCTTTTAACTTTCTTCGGCTTAGAACGATCATTTTTATTGTAAATTTCTGTTTCCTCTCCGTATGGATTTTTTGTATCGAATATTTTACCCTTAATTTTCTTAAAATCTTTGGAATAGGCTTTTTGATTGCTATCTCTGTATCCACCCTCTCTGCGTTCGCCTCCACCGAATCCTCCGCTACGGCGTTCGCCGCCTTGACCTTCACGTCGCTCACCTCGATTGA